>JANOYI010000391.1:0-8851 GCA_031428795.1 Ilumatobacteraceae bacterium
GGGCGATCGCGGTGGATTCATGAGACATCGCTGGGTGGCTGCGCACAATGGGCGCGCGCACAGATGTGGCTGTGTGTTCCGAGCAAACCGCGCAGTCGGCAGACCAGACGATCCTGTGCTCGCGCACATGGTGGCCGCCGCTGACTTCTGCTTCCATGAACCGCGTGAGACCGACTCCAGCTGCCGCATCGACGGACACAATCGTGTCCCCACGCTCGCCCGGCTCGAGGTTTGCACAGCGACCACCTATTCATATGAAAGAGTTGCGTTGGTCGCCGTGGGACAGATTGTCGAGCGGACCGGTTTGGGGAGGCGTCATGCCATTCGTCGAACTGTGGGGTGGTGCGGGTCGTGACCGCGTCGTGTCGCTGGTCGAGTCCGCCTATACGTTTGGCTCGGACCCCGACTCAGCCGACATTGCGCTCGCCGATGCAACGGTGTCGAGCGTGCATGCCGGTCTCGAGCGGGTTGGCAGCGCATGGTTGCTACGGGATCTCGGCTCGCGCAACGGCACTCGCGTCAACGGGGAACGCCTGATTGGCCAACGTCGGCTGCGCGACGGCGAGGAGGTGCTTCTCGGACGTACTCGGCTGATTTTCCGCGATGGCGTCGAGGCACGGCGCCCGCCGACAGATGCGCTGGAGGGGCCGCCCGCGAACCTGACACGCACGGAACGAACAGTTCTCGTCGAGCTCTGTCGCCCGCTCATGGCGCACAACACCTTCCAGCCGCCGGCATCCGTGCGCGAAATCGCGGAGCGTCTGTTCATCGGGAAGAACGCCGTGCAAGCGCACCTTGCGAACCTCTACGACAAATTCGGAATCTATGGTGACGGTGACGTCAACCGGCGAGTCGTCCTTGCCAACGAAGCGATGCAACGTGGCGCGGTCACAATCGCTGACCTCGAGCGTCCGTCGAACCGCGAGGGAGGCAGTCGTGGCTGACGGCGACCTGCTGGGCTCGCGCTACGAGGTGCTGAGAACGGTGAGCCACGGTCCGCGCGCAGAGGTACTCCAGGCAATCGACCGCCTCCATGGACGCCCCGTCGCGCTGAAGGTGTTTCCGGTGAGCGACCTCGATCGCGACGATCTTCTCACCGAGGCGCGTGCGCTGATGAGCATTGCGCCGCACCCGGCCTTGCCGGTGGTGCGGGGGGACTTCTTCACCGACGACGGGGACCGCTACGTCCTGGTCATGAATTGGATCGACGGTACAGATCTGCAGCAGATACTCGACCAGGAGGGGGACCCGGGTCTGCCCCTGGAGGAGGTCATTGCTGACCTTGCGCAAGTTGCCGACGCGCTCGACCACCTCCACTCCCACGAACCACCGATCGTGCATGGCGACGTGAAGCCGGCCAATCTCGTCCGCACGGCCGCCGGCCGGGTCGTTCTCGTCGACTTCGACATCGCTGGCGCCCGAACTGGGGAGGATCGCTGGGGGACGGTTGGCTTCGTAGCCCCCGAAGTAATGGCGGGCGACAAACCCGGCCCCGCATCCGACGTCTTTGGTCTGGCAGCCACCGCCGTCACGCTGCTGAACGGACGACCACCGACCGAGGCAACCCCCGACTATCCCGGGATTGATCCGTCGGAGCAGGGTCAGATCGCCCGAGTTCTACGAGGCGCATTGGCGACCGATCCCTCACGACGACCCCGGTCTGCGGGGAAACTGGTGCAGAGTCTGCGTGGGGCAGGCCGGGCCGCTCAGCCGTCGGGCGTCGTCACCCTTCTCGCCACAGAGGTCGCAGATACCGGCCGACTGTGGGACGAGGATCCCGAGGGGATGCGTGCAGCCATGACCCGGCTCCGTGACCTCAGGGATGACGCTGTCCAGCGCGGCGGGGGACGCATCGTCACGTCGATGAACGAGGGTGATCGAACCATCGCTGTGTTTCGAGAGGCATCATCGGCTGCCTTGACGGCACTGGATCTGCACGACCGACTGGCAGGTGAAGTGTTGCCGCCGGGGTTTGATGTGCGCCTTCGCTCGGCAATCGCGGTTGGCGAAGCGGTGCTGGTTGACGGGGTGTACACCGGCGCAGTGGTCGACCTCGTGCTGCGGCTCCGTTCGTCGGCCGAACCCGGCACGACCATCACCACCGAAGTGACGGCAGAACTGCTCGTGGGGCTGGTTGGCACCGAGATGAGCATCGTGCCAATGGGAATGATGACGAACCCGTCATTTCGGCACGGAAAGTCCATCTTCGCGCTCACCCGGCCGGGCGCCGAGGGTGCTGCGACACTTCGCTTGAATCCGGAGGTCCAGCCCGCAGTTGCTCCGATAACCGAGAACACGGTTTCTCGTTCCGCTCTCATCGTCGGGTCTTTCCAGCATGCTGGGACTCTGCTGGCGGTCACGGTGGTCGGACTGGCCGTGATCTTTCGGCTCGTGTTGTCCCCCGAGGTCGGCCTGGAGTGGGTAGGCACGCTGGCGATAGGAGTCGGGTCGCTCGCGGCCATCGCATCGTTCGGCTGGCGCTACTCGAGCGGGTACGTCGAGGCGCAGGCGATGATCGTCGAGGCGCGCCGCGAGCGCGAGGGCGAGGCTCGCGAACGAGACGTCGCTCGAGAGCGAGCCGAGACGCGGCGCCGTCTGGCAGTCGGATTCTCCCGTGTGGCCACGACCGACGGCCGCGAATGCGGCCGCGTCCTGACAGCCCTCGGCAGCGAGTACGACACGATTGCTGAGCTGCTCCGCCGTGGAGATGAGCGACAGCAGATGGCCATCTCGTCGCTACTTCCCAATCTCTCCGACGAGACCTACCGGCACGGCATGAGTGCTCTGTCCGACGCCCTCGAGCTGTTCGAATCGGCCGAGGGTGGGCAGCGGCGGCGGTTGGAAGATGACGTGATCGAGATCGAGGATCGACTCAGTCGCAATGTCTCTGCTGACGAACGGGGGCGGATGCGGGACGAGCAGCGTCTCGCGTCGCATCACCAACTGCTCGCCCGCCTTGAGGAGTCGCGCCAGCGGGCGCGGGACCTCGTGTTCGAGGCGGAGCGTTGTACGGCCGCCCTCGCCGAGGCGCACATAGAGCTGGCGTCGGTACGTGCCGGCGATACGCAGATCGATGTCAACGCCGTCGTGCAGACGCTGCAACAGACCATTCGTCGTGTGCGGAACGTGCAGGACGAGTTCCGAAAGCTAGGGCACTGATGACTAACCGAGGCGAGGAGAAAGAGAGAGGACATGAACGAGCATGAACTGCAACAAGTGACCAAGACCGAGCTCACGGTCATCGCGGACGTGAGTGGAACACCGGCCCCGCCGCGAACGATGTCAATCGACGAGGTCGACGACGCCCGCCGGCAGGCAGCCGAGCTGGCGCTTGGTGTGCGCGAGTCGCGCGGTAGCAAGCAACTCGCCGTCCTGGACGAGGTGACGAGCGTTGGGATGGTGTCGCAGCGCAACGCTGGTCGCCAGCTGGAGCTGGTCAAAACCCGGCTGGCGGTCTTTCTCAACGAGGGCGGGGCGAGTAAGTCCGTGGCGACGGACCTCATCGGCCTTCGTGTCGCGCTCGATCGCATCAATCCGAACCTCGAGCGGAGCGGCCTCTTCTCGCGAACGATTGGGGCATTGCCGTTCCTTCGGAATAGCGCGATGGTGCGATCACTGACGAAGATTGCGCTCCGCTACGAGCCGGTATCACAGCAAATCGCGGTCATCGAGTCCAAGCTCCGCGAGGGTCGCTCGTTGCTCGCCCGTGACAACGTCGAGCTGAGGCGATTGTACGAAGACGTCGAGAATCAGCAGGAGGTGATCGAGAATCAGGCTTTCCTCGGTGAGCTGCTCCTTCACGAGTTCTCCCGGCTGACAGCTGACATCACAGATCCGATCGAGCGGGATCGCATCCAGTCGGCTGAGCATGACGTGGCGACCAGAGTGCAGGACTTGCGCATCATGCAGGAGGTGCATGTCCAGTACTTCGTGAGCATCGAGCTCACGAGGCAAAACAACAATCGGCTCGGCCAGGCGGTTGACCGGACGCTCTCCCTCGCGACGAATGTCGTCACCATCGGGCTTGCGATACAGTCCGCGCTCGTACGCCAGAGGGCCGTCAAAGAAGCCACGGAGCGAACCCGAGAGTTCCTCGGAGAGATGATCACTCAGAACGCTGCAGCCATTCGTCAGCAAACGGAGGAGATCGGCGATCTCTACAACGATCCGGTCATTGCGATGGACAAGCTTGCCCAGGCGCACAACGACCTGATCGCGTCTCTCGATATTGCGAGCAGGCTCCGTGAACAGGGGATCAGCACGTCGCGCAAGAACATCGCAGAGCTCACGGTGCTGACCAAGGAGCTGAGCGAGCGCGTTGATGGACTCGAGCCCGACGACGAGAGCCGGCGGCGATGAAACGCCTGGCAGCAGTTCTTCTGGTCCTCGCAGCCGGGCTGGCAGGCGCGATCGTGCTTCGCGATGTGATCGAAACCAACCCAGACCCGGTCATCGTCGTGCAGTGGTCGAACAGTCATCCAATGCGCGAGGGCCTCATTCCCGAGATGGCGAAGCAGTTCAATTCAGATGGCCACGAGACAGCGGCGGGGCGGCCGATTCAAGTGGTTGTCCTCAAATGTGACTCGTCGGTGCAAGCGGATGACCTCGTCTCGCGAGTGAAAGGAAATGGACGAGTCGACGATGGTTGCGGCGATGGCGACGGTGGAAGCGCCCAGGACCCGACGATCGTCACGCCTCAATCTGCAGACTGGCTCGTCGACGTCAACTACCGAGCTGGGCGTGCGGTCGTCGATCTCGAATCGACGGTGAATATCGCCGAGACCTGGCTGGGTATCGTCACCTACCGGGAGATGGCCGAGTGCCTCGGTTGGCCGGACGAGAAGATCGGCTACCGCGACATCCTGGCGCTGCGCGCCAATCCCGAAGGTTGGGCCGCGTATCCGGACTGTGCGAAGACTGAGTGGGGGAGCCGACCCAAACTCGCCTTCACGAATCCAAACACGTCAACGAGCGGGCGCAACGTCTTGGTCTCGTTGTATTCCATGGCAGCGGGCAAGGCCCCGGCGGAGCTCACCGTGGGCGATATCGAGCGTCCGGAGGTGGTCGAGTTCGTGAAGGACTTCCAACAACTCGTCGACCACTACCTGCCGGGCACTCTGCCGCTCAATACCAAGATCGTCCAAGGACCGAAGTACGGCCACTTCTTCCTCATGCCCGAAGACAACCTCGTCAGCCTGTTCAAGGGCAACGAGACGGCTGTCGTCGCCGACGGCACCGAGCAGAGTATCGGAGCGATCACTGACCTCGTGATGATTTATCCCGAGGAGGGATCCGTTCTCAACGCGAACCCAGCTGGTCTCGTCGATGCCCCGTGGGTCACCGCCGAACAGTCGGAAGGCGCGCGCGAATGGATCGACTATCTGCGTGACGACGAGCAACAACGCACGTTCATGGCGGCTGGGTTCAGGCCCGCTACTGGCACCTCGGTAAAAGTTGACGAGCGTCAGTTCGAGGAGTGGGGACTGGGCGCACAGCCGCCGACGTCGATCATCGAACCGGGCGATCTGGCACCGGAAGTCCTCGAGCGGATTGTCAACTCTTGGGGCGCAGTGAAGAATCCGGCGATCGTCACATTCGTGGTCGACCTCTCTGGATCGATGGAAGGTGATCCGCTTGCGCAGGTACAGGACGGCCTCGTTCGGCTTCTGGACGCGATGGCTGGCACCGACAACGTCGCCAACGAAAGCCAGGTGGGCCTCGTGACTTTCTCGACCGAGGTCATCACGGCAATCAAACCGAAGCCCTTGAGGGTCTCCAGATACGAGATCGCCGACGAGATAGCTCTGATGAGCGCATCAGGGAAAACTGCGCTCTATGACGCTGTACACCGAGCCGTCTCCATCACCGACTCCGTCGTGGGAGACCCGCGATCGACACGCGCCGTAGTAGTACTCAGCGATGGCGCAGCAACCGCAGGCATGTGCCTCAATGATCTTGTCTGGATGAGCTCACGGGAGGAGGTGCCCATCTCGTCATTCTGTGGCTGGGACGGCGAGAGAGCGACCGACGAGGAGGGCTTGACCCTAGACGTCTCGGAAGTGGTCGGGGAGGGCCTGCGCCAGCCCTTGAGCAACCATGTGCAGGTCTTCTTCCTTGGGTTTGGCACTGCGGACGCTCACATCGGTCGGATTCTTGCCCAGGCCACCGGCGCCGAGTACCAGGGCTTGACCGAGAAGGATCTCGCCAGCGTCATCGAGGAACTCAGCGGCTACTTCTGAGGTCGCCCTTTTCTGCGTCCGCACCGAGACGCGTGCCAATGAGGTAGGTGACCTCTGTGATGACCAGTGTCGGCACGATGAGAGGGCCAGGGTGTGTCTCGAGCAGTTCCAAACTGGCGGCATGGTGTCGGTCATCACGATCAACGTACGCGTAGAGAGGGCCGGCGTCGACGATCAGTGCGATAGCTGAACCTCGTTGGCGAGGATCTCTTCGATTCGCTCGGAAATGTCGTCGCGACCGCTGGCGCCCGCACCAGCGGCCAGGAGCCGTCGTGTGCCGTGTTGGACTCCGAGCAGATTCTCGATTGCTGCGCGGGTCAGTGCTGACACCGTGCTTCCGCGACGTTCAGCCTCATGGCGAAGGCGGGCGTCGTTCGGAGTCACCAGACCTTCGAGCCGTGTCACAGTTCTGCGCATGATCCGCACCACTTTCGATGCCTTGACCTGACTTGAGCGGGACGTCAGCGCTGTGTCACAGCATTCCGCCGGGGGCGAGGACGTCGGCTCGGCTGTAGTGGCCGACGACGTCGAAGTAGCGCTTGGCTTGCAGGGCCTCGCGTAGATCGCAGTCGGCGGTGACGATGCCTTCCTTGTCAAAAAGCTGGCCGGCGATGACGTTGCCACCAGGAGACACGATGCAGGCGCCGCCCCGTCCGAGCACATCGACGCCAGCGGGCAGGGGGACGGGGAAGTCGTCCGGAAAAGCGCTCGCCGGAATGAACTGCGGCACGCTGACCACGAACGCCCCCGCCTCGATGGCGATGTGACGCATCGACGCGAGCCAGCCGTCGCTGTCGTCAGCGGTTGGAGCGAACCAAATCTGAGGGCCGCCCTCGTAGACCCGCCATCTCGCCAACGGCATGCGGTTCTCCCAGCAGATCAGGCCACCGACGCGCGCCCCGCCGGGCAGCTCGACAACGTCGAGGTCGTCACCTGCACCAACTCCGTAGAACACACGCTCGTGCATCGTTGGCATCAGCTTGCGATGCCGATGCAGAACTCCTTCGCCACCGATCACCAGCAATGTGTTGTACAGCGACCCCGGTCGGTCGTCCTCGCGCTCGTTGATGCCGATGGCCATGTGAACGCCGCGCTGCGCGCATGCCTCGATCAGGCGATCGACCTGGGGTCCGTTCACGTCGATGCTCGACTCCCACATCCGTATCCACAACTCGTCGCAGCCTTCGCTCCACCCCGCCGCCTGCGCTGCCCACGCCCCGCTCGGGTACGCGGACACGAAGCTCTCCGGGAAAGCGATGAGGGTCGCGCCGTCATCGGCGGCCTCGCCGAGAAGAGCGATTGTCTTGTCGATGGTTGCTTCGGCGTCCAGCACCACCGGCGTGGCTTGTACCGCTGCAACACGGACTGTCTGAAAGGTGGCCATGAGGTGGACGATATACCCGTACGCCGGAGGCGGATCACAGGGTCTCGGGTGCGGTGGTACGTTCGCGCGCATCGCTGGCACACGCCAGGACGAACGGGGGCACGATGTCGGTAGTTCTGATCACTGGTTGCAGCACTGGCATTGGGCTCGAAGCGGCTCTTGCCTTCGCTCGTCGAGGGGACACGACGTACGCCTCGATGCGCAACCTCGCGAAGGCCGACGGGTTGCGGGATCGGGCAGCCGCCGAAGGTCTCATTGTAGAGATCGTCCAACTCGACGTGACCGACAACGATTCAGTGGTGGCTGCCGTCCGGTCGATTGAGGCGAGCCACGGCGCCGTCGACGTCTTGGTGAACAACGCCGGTATCGGCAGCAGCGGCCCTATCGAATCGATCGACTTGGACAAAGCGGCTGCGGTGTATGACACCAACATCTGGGGTGCAGTGCGAACCATCAGAGCGGCGCTGCCAGCGATGAGGGCCAAGGGCAGCGGCGTCATCGTCAACGTCACGTCCGTCGCCGGTCGCGTGCCGGGGTCGCCGTACGGCGGCTTCTACTCGTCGAGCAAGTTCGCACTGGGAACACTGTCCGAAGCGCTGTCCTGGGAGGTGGCGCCATTCGGTATCAGAGTGGCGTGTGTCGAACCGGGCTTCTTTGCGACCGAGATCTTTGCGAGCAGTGATTGGACGGTGCCCGCGCTCGCAAGCCAGTACGAAGCCGACCAGAATTGGGTGAACGACTTCTACGTGAAGAGCGGCGAGGCCATGGGCGCCGACCCGTCGATCGCCGGGGCGAAGATCGTCGAGGTGGCCACCGTTGAAGCGAGCCCGCTGCACAACCTGGTGGGCGACGACGCTCACGTCTTCGTCGATCTGGTGGCACAAGCCGGAACCTTCGAGGGATGGATTCCCGTCGCGACTCAAATCATCGAAGGCGTCGCCGGCCCGCGACCAGTCGGCCCCGTCGAACGCTGAACGAAACTCCACCCGGCTTCCCAACAAGTGTGTTGCGCGCGTGTTCTGTCAGGATGGGTGACAGACTTTTGGGGAGGTCCTGACGCGATGAGCAACGACACACAATCAGGGGGGCCGGTGACGGCACCGGTGCTCGACTGGGCAACCGACTACGACATTTTTGACGCCAACTACGTCAATGATCCGTATGGCATTTGGGACGAACTGCGCGCCACTTGCCCGATGGCACACACCGAACGGTGGGGTGGCTCGTG
>JANOYI010000392.1:0-4598 GCA_031428795.1 Ilumatobacteraceae bacterium
CCGGCAGCAGTGGCGATGGTCGCCAGCACTGAGCAGGTTGCGAGCGTGCTGGCATTTGCCGACGAGCACCGGGTGAACGTGGTGGCCCGAACCGGTGGAACCGCGACCGAGGGCGGCTTGGAAACTCCGGTGGAGAACTCGATCGTCGTCGACGGCGGCTTGATGAACAAGATCATCTCCATCGACGCGTACAACATGCAGGCAACCGCGCAGTGCGGAGTGCCGTTGCAGGCACTCGAGGATGCGGTTCGAGAGATTGGCCTGACCACTGGGCACTCGCCGCAATCGAAGCCCATCGCCAGCATGGGCGGGCTGGTTGCGACCCGCAGCATCGGCCAGTTCTCCACCCTGTACGGCGGCATCGAGGACATGGTGGTGGGCTGCGAGGTCGTGTTCCCCGGGGGCCAGGTGTCGCGGATCAAGAACGTGCCGCGCCGAGCGGCAGGTCCAGACATTCGCCACATCGTCATCGGCAACGAGGGAGCGCTGTGCTTCATCACCGAGGTCACGGTGAAGCTGTTTCCATACATGCCCGAGAACAACATCTTTCTCGGGTGGACGTTGAAGAGCATGCAGACAGGGTTCGAGGTGCTGCGTGAGGTGATGGTCGCCGGGTACAAGCCGAGCGTTGCCCGCCTGTACGACCCAGAGGACGGCCAACTGCATTTCTCGCACTTTGCGGCACCCGACGACTGCATTGTGCTGTTCATGGCTGAGGGCAACGCGGGTATCAGCAAGGCGACCGCTGAGGGCATCGCCGAGATTGTCAGCCGGTACCCGCAATGCACACCCGTTGACAGCCAACTGGTGTCCGATTGGTTCGACGACCTGGTGTGGGATGCGGGCAAGGTGACACGCGAGGACGAGCGAATTCGCACCACGCGCAACGTGAATCGCACCACGGAGATCTCCGCCGACTGGAGCACCGTCAACGACATCTATGAGGCGGTGCTGCCACGCATCCGCGAGGAGATCAAGGGCATCACGTTGTTGGGCGGCCACTCCTCGCACAGCTACATCAACGGCACCAACATGTACTTCAACTACTTCTACGACCTCATCGACTGCGAGCCGCAGGATGAGAACGACAAGTACTACCTGCCGATCATCTCCATCATCTGCGAAGAGACGCTGCGCCGCGGTGGCTCGATCGTGCATCACCACGGCATCGGTAAGGCGCGCACGCCGTGGGTGAAGGAGGAGTACGGCTCGTCGTACCCGATGCTTGAAGCGCTGAAGCGGGTGTACGACCCCAACGGAATCATGAACATGGGAACCATCTTTCCTCGCTGAGACTGCGTCTGTGCGAGCATGGGCGTGAGTTGGGGAGGGGCACTTCATGGGCAAGCGGTCTGAGTTCGACGGCACTATCGGGAAGACGTTCGAGGATTCCACGGCGTCGTGGGCGCCGCTGGATCGTGCTCGCGAGGGATCGGCGAACGTTGTCATGGTCCTGCTCGATGATGTCGGCTACGCGCAGTTCGGCTGCTACGGCAGCGACATCGCGACGCCCACATTCGATCGGGTCGCGGGTGAGGGATTGCGCTATAGCAACTTCCACACCACGGCCCTGTGTTCACCGACTCGCGCTTGCCTGCTGACGGGCCGCAACCACCACGCGAGTGGTATGGGGCGCATTGTCGAGTTCTCCTCGGGCTTCCCTGGGTACGACGCCACGATTCCGCCCGACAACGGATTTCTCAGTGAGATTCTGCTCCGCAACGGCTACTCCACATTCGCGCTCGGCAAGTGGCACCTCTCCCCAGCGGGCGAGATGAGCTGCGGCGGACCGCGGCATCATTGGCCACTCGCAAAAGGGTTCGAACGGTTCTACGGGTTTCTGGCGGGGGAGACCGACCAGTATCACCCCGATCTCGTGCACGACAACCATCAGATCCGGCCGCCGCGAACTCCAGACGAGGGTTATCACCTGACGGAGGATCTTGCCGACAACGCGATTGCGTACCTGAAGGACCTTCGCGCCTACTCGGCCGACAAGCCGTTCTTCATGTACTTCGCGCCAGGCGCGTGCCATGCGCCGCACCAGGCGCCGCCGGAATACATCGATGCGTATCGCGGGCAGTTCGACCTCGGGTGGGACGCCTGGCGCGACGAGCTCTATCAACGGCAGGTCGCGTCTGGCCTGCTGCCGGTTGGCACCCAGCTCTCAGAACGGCCGACCTGGGTACCGGCGTGGGACACGTTGGCGGCCGACGAGTGCCGCCTGTATGCCCGCATGATGGAGGTGTACGCCGGGTTCATGACGCACACCGATGCGCAGGTCGGCCGCGTGCTCGACTTCGTAGACAGTCTTGGTGAGCTGGACAACACGATCGTGCTGGTGATGAGCGACAACGGGGCATCCGCCGAAGGCGGCCCGCGCGGATCGTTCAACGAGCAGTACTTCTTCAACTTCGTTCCGGAGAGCCTGGAGGAAAACCTTCGCCGTATCGACGACCTCGGCACGGAGCGAGCCAACAACCACTATCCCTGGGGTTGGGCGTGGGCAGGGAACACACCGCTGAAGCGTTTCAAGCGAGACACACACGAAGGGGGAGTGTGCGATCCGCTGGTCGTGCGTTGGCCCGCGGGCATCGGCAGGCTTGCTGAGACGCGACACCAATACCTGCACGCGATCGACATCGCTCCGACGCTGCTCGACCTGCTGGGTATCTCGGCGCCGACGCACATCAATGGCGTCGAGCAAACCCCGTTCGACGGGGTCAGCCTTGCCCAGTCAATGAAGGATGGGAAGAGCGCCAGCCCGCACCTGACGCAGTACTACGAGATGTTGGGTTCACGCGCTCTCTATCACGACGGCTGGAAGGCGGTGGTCTTTCACCCGCCCGCGCTGATGGCGTACGACGGCAGCGACGCGCGCCGATCATTCGACGAAGACGTGTGGGAGCTGTATCACGTGGCCGAGGACTTCAGTGAGTGCGACGACGTTGCGGTGCAGTTCCCCGAGAAGCTGCGCGAGTTGCAAGATCTGTGGTGGAGCGAAGCAGACCGCAACCAGGTGTTGCCGCTCAACAACCAGCCCGGGCGCTTCGGCGACTCTCGCCATCGGCGCGACCGATACGCCTACCACGCGGGAATCTCCTCGATTCCGGAGTCGGTCGCGCCAAACCTTCGCAATCGGGCATTCCAAATCGCCGCGGCGCTGACAGTCGACGTGGACGGTTCATGCGACGGGATCATCGTCGCCCACGGCGGCCACTCTGGTGGCTATGCCCTGTACGTCGCAGGGCGGCGACTGCACTACGTCAACAACTTCCTCGGCGCGCAGGTGACGACGGTGTCAGCGAGTGTGGAGCTGCCTGCGGACGACGTGCTCGTGCGCGCAACGTTCACACCCTCTGGGCGCTTCCAGGGAGAAATCGAGCTGTGGTACGGCGACGTGCCTGTCGGTCGCGGTTTCATCCCTGTGACCACACCTGTCTCGTACGGAGTGGACCCGTTCTCGGTCGGCTACCAACGGATGACGCCAATCTCCCCCGACCTGCACGGGGCCGCAGCGATGCCAGACGGTGTGATCACCCAAGTTGTGATCGAGGCGATCGGCCGCGCCTATCGCGATCCCGACGGTGAGGCCAAGGCTGCGCTGGCAACGCAATAAGTCGCAGCGCTCAGCCGAGGGCTGCGACGCCGCGAGCGAGCCGCTCGACGGCGGTGACCAGTTGCGTGGGCGACAGCGTTGAGTACGAGAAGCGAGCTTTGGCGTCGGGAACCTGATCGATCGTGAACGCGTTGCCGGGCACGAACGCAACGCCTTCCTTGACTGCAGCGGCCAGCAGCGTGGTGGTGTCGGGAATGCCCTGAAACTCGGTCCACAGGAACATGCCGCCATTGGGCCGGTGAAACGAGATGCGGTCACCGAGGGTGCTCTCCAATGCATCGGCCAACGCCACGCAACGGTCGCGATACATCGGCACGATGCGAGCCTTTTGCGCGTCGAGCCAACCTGGCTGACTGACGACATTCGCCAACAGCAGTTGAGCAAAGCTGGAGGTGTGGAGGTCGGCGGCCTGTTTGGCCCGCGCCACCCACGTCATCACTTCCGGCGGTCCGATCATCCAGCCGACGCGGAAGCCAGGCGCAACAATCTTCGAGAACGTGCTGAGGTACACGACGCGCTCGGTGAAGCTGGCGATCGGCGGCAGCGGCTGACCCTCGAAACGGATGGCCCCGTACGGATCGTCCTCGATGATGAGCAGGTCGTACTGATCGGCCAGCGCGGCCAGCTGTTGACGCCGAGCCAGCGACATCGTCGCGCCCGAAGGGTTGTGGAAGTTGGGAACCACGTAGACGAGCTTCGGGTTGAGACCGGCGGCCAGGCGCTCGGCGAGCAACTCGACCTGCATTCCGTCCTTGTCCCCGGGGATCACTTCGAAGCGCGGCTGGAAGAGTTCCAGTGCCTGCACGGCTCCGAGGTACGCGGGCGACTCGGAGACCACCACGTCGCCCGGGTCGATCAGAATCTTTGCGAGGAGGTCGAGCGCTTGCTGCGAACCGTGCGTGACAAGGATCTCACCGTCAACAGAGATGGGGCGGCAGAGCTCCGCGGAGTAGTGCTGTGCGATCCACTGGCGAAGCTC
>JANOYI010000393.1:0-3898 GCA_031428795.1 Ilumatobacteraceae bacterium
ACTGCAGCCTTCATCTTCATTTGCTTGTGCCTTTCGAGAGTCGTCGCGGACGCTTGATTGGTCCGCCGTGTTGCCAGGAACGCCCGGCGCGGAACAGTTCGGCCGGCTTGCCGCCGGCGGGGCCCGAGCTGGCCATGCGACCGGTGGGGATCACCCATCCGTCGTCGGCCACCAGGCTGCGCCGAAAGTTGGCGCCGTCGATCTGCACTCCCCACACGGCCTCGTACACAGTGCGCAGCTCGGCGAGGGTGAAGGTGGGGCCCACGAATGCGGTTGCGATTCCACTGACCTCGAGATCGAGGCGCACTCGGGCGATGGCATCGCGCACGATGCGCAGATGGTCGAAGGCCAGCGGGACTTTTTCGTCCATCACGTCGACGACGGGAACCAGCGCGGCTTCGGCAGCGTCCGTTCCCGCTGCCAGTGCACCGACGTCGCGAAGCACTGCCAGATACCCAACAGTGACGACATTCATGCGCGGGTCGCGCCCGGGGTCGCCGTACGCGCCGAACTGCGTCAGCAGCGCAACGGCGTCGACGCCGGTCTCTTCCGCCAGCTCGCGGCCAGCCGCTTCGTCGAGCGTCTCGGTGGGCAACTTGAAGCCACCGGGAATGGCCCACATCCCCTCGAACGGGGTTTGGCCGCGACGCACCAACAGCACGTGCACGACATCGTCGACCATCGTGAAAATGACGATGTCGACGGTGATTGCAAACGCCGGGAATGAACGCGAGTCGTACGCATCGGCCGATGATGGTGGGATAGTTCTTGTCGCCATGACTAGAACAGTATCAAAGTATCAGTCAAACCGACGCAAACCGTCGTAGGAAGTTACGCGAGGCGATCGTCACGCTCGCCGTTAGCCTTGCGGAGTTACTAACCGGTCGCTCGCCGTAGACCGCTGGCCCTCTCTGCGGAGAGAGGATTAATGGGAAGCATCCCACCAGCCGAGGTGAATACTTCGCCGGATCGTTCTCCAGGTTTCTCCTGACGTTCGCTCCTCGCGGTGTTCGCTGCAAAGCGAGCACCTTCGAGTTGAGCGAGAGGAGGTGTACATGACTACAGAAAATCCCCGTGCAGAGAAGGTCGCGGTGGTCGATGAGGTCGCTGCCAAGCTGAGTTCAGCCGACGCCGTGATCATCACCGAGTACCGAGGCCTCAAAGTCGGCCAGTTGGCTGGTCTGCGTCGCCAGTTGCGCGACGCTGGCGGCGAATACAAGGTGTTCAAGAACACGTTGGCAAAGCTGGGTGCCGCGAAGGCAGGTGTGGAGGGTCTCGACGAAATGCTGTTGGGTCCCTCGGGCATCACCTTCGTCACCGGCGACGTTGCCGCAGTCGCCAAGGCGCTGCGTGACGCAGCCAAGGCCAACCCGTTGCTCGTCATCAAGGGCGGTTCCATGGGCGGCAAAGTGTTGTCGACCAAGGACGTCGAAGCCCTTGCCGAGCTGCCCAGCCGCGAGGTGTTGCTCGCAATGTTTGCGGGCGCACTGCAGGCGCCATTGGTCAAGACCGCAGGTCTGTTGCAGGCATTGCCGCGCAACTTCGCCTACGGCCTCAAGGCGCTCATCGATCAAAAAGAAGCTGCGTAAGCAGCCTCACCCCACGCAAGTACACACAAGAACTCACTAGGAGAAACCGCAATGTCGAAGGAAAGCATCCTCGAAGAAATCAGCAATTTGACCGTCCTCGAGCTCAAGGAGCTCCTTGATGCGTTCGAAGAGAAGTTCGGCGTCACTGCCGCTGCCCCGGTCGCTGTTGCAGCCGCCGGCGGCGTTGCCGCTGCCCCGGCCGAAGAGGAGAAGGACGAGTTCGACGTCATCCTCAGCGACGCCGGTGCCGCCAAGATCCAGGTCATCAAGGTCGTGCGCGAGCTGACCAGCCTGGGCCTGAAGGAAGCCAAGGACCTCGTCGACGCCGCCCCGAAGCCCGTGCTCGAGAAGGCCACCAAGGAAGCTGCCGAAGCTGCCAAGGCCAAGCTCGTCGAAGCCGGCGCAACCGTCGAAGTCAAGTAATCCCGGCGACCGCACGGTCGCTACCTGAATGATGATCGGAGCCCGGGGTTCGCCCCGGGCACCGTCGCGTCTGACTTGAAGACCGAGGATTGGCCTGCCGGATTGGTACGACCGAGTGCTGCACTCCGGGGCGGTCCTCAGCGGGGGAGACCAGGCCGACGAACTGATCGACGCGTACGGGGTGGTGTGGGTGCTGATCGGCCCCTGGGAACGGGCCGAATACGCCGCCAGTGACGAATTCTGGGCTGAGCGCGGCGAGCGAGTGATCCAACAAGGTGGGTACTCGCTGTACCGAGTCAACCCCGCCGCCGAGGACTGACAGCTTCGCCTGCACGGAGTCAGACCAGCACGGGGCGTGGGGGTTGGGGTTCGGATTGGAAGACGCGGCGGTAGCGGGCCACTTCGTCCGGTGGACCCATCGCTTTGTTGGGGTTGTCGCTGAGCTTGACGGTGGGGCGGCCGTTGGCGGTTACGGCTTTGCAGACGAGGCTGAAGGGGGCGAGGGCATCCTGTGGCACGAGCCCGCGAAAGTCGTTGGTGAGCATCGTTCCCCAACCGAACGAGGCCCGCACGCGGCCGGTGAACCTGGTGTGGAGTGCCGTGATCTCGTCGACGTCGAGCCCGTCGGAGAAGATCAGCAGCTTCTCGCGCGGGTCCTCGCCGTGATCGGCCCACCAGCGCAGCGCTGCCTCGGCGCCAAGCACGGGATCGCCCGAGTCGATGCGCATGCCTGTCCAACCCGCTAACCAATCCGGTGCGTCACGCAGAAACGCTTCGGTGCCAAAGGTGTCGGGCAGGATGATGCGCAGGTTGCCGTCGTGTTCCGCGTGCCAGTCGGCCATGAGGCGATAGGGCGACTCGCGCAGTTCGCTGTCGCTGTTGGCGAGGGCGGCGTCGACCATCGGGAGCTCATGTGCGTTCGTTCCGATGGCCTCCACGTCGTGGCGCATCGCGATCAGGCAGTTGGAAGTGCCGATGAATCGGTCGCCCAATGCTTCGGACAGCGCCTGCACGCACCAGTCCTGCCAGAGGAACGAATGGCGCCGTCGGGTGCCGAAGTCAGCCAGTCGCAAACCGTCGAGTTGGATCAGTCGCTGCAGCTTTTCCCAGACTGCGGTCATCGCCCGCGCGTACAGCACCTGCAGATCGAAGTGGCCCATGCTGTGCAAGACGGCGCGACTGCGGAGCTCGGTGAGCACTGCCAGCGCGGGGACCTCCCACAACATGACTTCCGGCCACGACCCTTCGAACGTCAGCTCGAACTGACCGTCGCGCGTCGCCAACTCGTACGGCGGCAGCTGGACCTGATCCAGCCATTCCATGAACTCGCTGCTGAACATCTGCCGCTTGCCGTAGAAGGTATTGCCGCGCAGCCAGGTGGATTCGCCTCGCGTCAGACGCAAGGTGCGGGCGTGGTCGAGGTGCTCGCGAAGTTGTGCCTCATCGATCAGGTCGGCCAGTCGGACGGACGTGGTGCGATTGATGACCTGGAAGCGCACCGTCACGGCCGGGCGATTTCGGCGCACCGACTGGCACATCAGCAGCTTGTAGAAGTCGGTATCGAGCAGCGACCGCACGATCGGGTCGATGCGCCAGTTGTGGTTGTGTACCCGCGCAGCGATGTCGACCATGCCAGTTTCTAGCCCGGATGCCGTGATGTGGGGGCTCGAATGCCCAGTCCATATGGGTCGGAAAGCCTTGACATGGACGGGTTCGCGGGCTTACCGTTTCTCCAACGGAATTCTCGGCAGGCTTCTGCCTGTACCGGTTGACGACCGCGTGCCCCGCGGATAGGATCGACGGTTGCCGTGCGATCTGTGTCCTGCTTCTGCCATGTCTCAGTGACCCTGCGCGCCCCCTGCCGAAGAGAAGATTGAGGAGTAACA
>JANOYI010000394.1:0-7314 GCA_031428795.1 Ilumatobacteraceae bacterium
CGATGAACGGCCAGGTCTATGACCTGGCCATTTGCGCTTTACTCAGGGTGGACCGGCGGCGTAACCGGGTGCTCGAGCACCATGTCGATGAGTGGTTGCAGTGGCGCGGTCGCCAGGGCTACCACCGAATCTGCGGCGCCGTAGTAGAGGTCGATCTGATCGTCGCGCTGCACGAGACCGACCGGGAACACAACATTGCCGACATCGCCGACGCGCTCGTACGCCATCTCGGGTGAGAGGATCCACTCGGGCAAGCGATGGGTGACCACCCATGGCTCCTCGAGGTCGAGCATTGCCGCGCTGACCCGGTAAATGGCGCCGCTCATCGTCGTGCGCACACCGTGGTAGATCTGCAGCCACCCGTGCGGCGTTTCCAGCGGAGGCGGGCCGATGCCGACTCGAACTGCGTCCCACCAACCAGAGGCGCGGCGCAACAGGACCGGCTTGGGGTCACGCCAGCCGGCGAGGTCGTCGGAGGTGGAGATCCACACGTCGCACGAGTTGTTCACCATCACGACAGGGCGGTGCAGCATCATCCAATGGCCGCCGATGCGACGCGGGAACACTGCTGCGTTCTTGTCCTCCGGGGGCATCACGACGCTGCCGCCATCCATGCTCGAAAGATCGGCCGAGGTTGCCAGATACACGCATGGGCCAGTCGGCCCGTACGCCGTACACGTGACCACGTACTGGTCCAGCTCGGGCACGAACGACACGCGGGCGTCCTCGAAGCCCCACTCCGAGCGGAAGTCGCCCGGGTTTGGCTGCAGCAACGGGGTTGCGTCGACCTGCCAATCGGTGCGGCCATCCTTCGAACGGGCGAGGTGCACTGCTGACAACCCGCGTCGGTCCTCGACGCGGATGAGGAGCCCGACTTCGCCGGTGCGCAAGATCGTGGCCCCGGGGTTGAACACCGAGTTGGCTGTCCAGGAAAGGTCGTTGACGGTGAGAATCGGATTGTGGGGGTCACGTTGGAACACTGTTGACCATCCTCTTGTGTTGTGGGCGGTGCATGGCGTCTTCCCACGTCGCAGCGCAACGGTGGAACGAGATGGTGGATTCGGCTCCACAGTTGCGGTTGACGTCGAGCTCGCAGAGCCCGTCGCGACCAGCCCCCGTTTCCACGTTGCCGATGTTCCGGCCGAGTCGGTTGTTGCCGCTGAACCAGGACCACGCTCGCTCGACCATCAGGATAGCGGTCGGGTCGCCGGTGATGAGGTGCAGGGCCATCGCCGCGTCGGCCATGGCGGCAGCCTCCAGCGGCTGCTCGTCGCCCGAGAGACGCAGGTCTGCCCATGGGCGTAGGCCGCGGTGACCGGGGAAGCGGTAGTGGCCCCGCGAGGTGCAGAGGTGTTCAAACCAGCGGAAGATGGTGACCCCATCGTTGACGAGCTGCTGATTGTTCATGCGCGCGCCGATACGCATCATGGCCTCGGGTAGGCGGGCACTGTCATAGGTCAGCTCCGCTTCGGGCCAGCGCCACGAAGGGTCGTTGCCGGGGCGGAAGCGGCTCAACGCCGCCTCGATCACGTGGAGGTTCTGGGCCATCGCCGGGTCCCGGCTGTCGGCGGCCACCACCCCGAGCGCAACGTACGCCAGATTGTGGGGGTCCGGGGTGTTCGCGGCACGTGGGGCGATGAGGCCGAGCAGCTCGACTGCTTCCTCGACGTGGCTCTCCTCGCGAATCAGCTCGCCCAGGCCCCACACTGCGCGGCCGACGTGGTCGCCGTCGTGCGGCTCGTCGAGCCAGTTGCGGCTCCACGACATGAAGTTGCGCATCCTGCCATCGCCGCCCAATGCTGCCGCTCGCAGGAACGCAAGTAGGCGCGCAACCGTGACGTCCCAGTACTCGCCTTCGTCGGATTCGCGGGCCCAGCGCGCAGCCAGTGGCAGCAGGCGAGCGGCGTCGTCGACGCAGTAGCCCTCCTCCAACCGCGGGACCCGCAATGCGGCGTGCTGCAGGATTGCGCTGTCGTCGCAAAGGGCGCGCACGTGGGTGCGCGCCGGCATCGCCGTTGCGAAACGGTCGACCGTGACCGAGTCGGCGGCTGCCGGCTCGTGCATCGCGTCGTCGAGCACCCGGCTCAAGGTGCGGGCCACTGATGGCCACGAGAGCGAGGCGGAGATGTTCTTCGCGGCTAAGAGCGCTGCGTCGCGGCCGTCGCCGTTGCGGAGGACGGTCTGCAGCGCGGCAACGTATGCGTCGACGTCGTCGAGCGGCACGATGATGCCGGCACCACCGGAGAGCATGTCGCCCGCGTAGCGGTAGGGGGTGGAGACGACGGGACAGCCTGCGGCGAGCGCGAACGTGAGCGCGCCGGACACGATCTGGTCCTCGTTGCGGTAGGGCGTACAGAACACGTCGGTCGCAGCCAGGACGCTCGCGATCTCATCGACTGACAGGAAGCGGTCGAGGAATATGACATGGTCGGCAACGCCCAGAGCGTGCGCCTCAGCGTGCAGGCTCTCGCGGTAGCGCTCGCCCTCGTGACGCAGTACACCGGGGTGGGTGCGTCCGGCGATCACTAAGCGCAGATCTGGCCACTCGATAACCAGCGCTGGTAACGATCGAATCGCTAGCTCGATGCCCTTGCCCGAGGAGAGCAATCCGAAGGTTGACAGCACCGGGCCGCTCGGCGGCAGCCCGAGGTCGCGGCGCGTCTCGGACGAGCTCTCAGCTCGGTACAGCTGCACGGGCGCACCGTGAGGCACGACGCGCAACGAGTGGGCCGACGCAAGTTCCTGCTCCAGCATCAGCCGTCGGGCGGTGGCCGTGAAGACGGTGACGGCAGCGGCGCGACCGCACAGATCTTGGAGAACGGTCGCCTGCGATGTACTGAAGTGGGGTAGCACCGTGTGCAGCGTCACCACGTACGGAACCGTCAGCCGCTCGGTGAGGCGCAACAACGTCACACCCGCCTCGCCGCCGTGAATGCCGAACTCGTGCTGGACGAGCACGACGTCGACGTCGGAACGGTTCAGCCAAATCGCAGCTGCCTCGTACGTGTGGGGGTCGGTGCTGATGATCGACGGGCCATCACCCGCAGGTCCGTCGTAAGAATCTGCGTCGACCGGCACGACCGTGACGGTGATACCCAGCTCGCGAAGTGACATCTCGACGTCGGCGGTGAACGTGGCGATACCACAGCGAGTAGGAGGGTAGGTACCGATGATTGCTACATGCACGCTCGGATGTACCCCGCGATTTGGGTGTCTACACGTGACGCCTGGCGGTCTACCTGTTCATTCCTTGCGGGTGAGGCTGAGGACGCAGATGTCGTCGCTGTAGGCGCCGTGGCCGTCGACGAGCTCGGTCAGTCGGCCGAGCCCGACGCCGCGGTTGGCGGCGAGTTGAGTGACCAGTTCGGCGATTCCTTCGTCGATGGCTCTCGTGCGCGTCTCGACCAGACCGTCGGAGTAGAGCAGCAGACGACTGCCAGGCGGCATGTGCGCCATGGCTTCGGTTTTCGTCGCGGTGGGGTCGACCCCGAGCAGTGGCGACCGCCCGTCCCACAAGACCTGTGTGCCGCCGTCGGGCAGCACGAACACCGGCGGCGGGTGGCCGGCGCACGAGTAGAGCAGCTGGCCGGTGTCGATATCCAGTTCTGAATACGCAACGCTGGTGCAGAAGGCGCCGTCAATGGACTCGGCGAACCTGTCGAGCCGTGTGAGGGTCCACGCCGGGCCTTGCCCTTCCAGGGCGTACGCGCGTAGAGCGGTTCGTACCTGCCCCATCACGGTTGCGGCTGGAATGCCACGACCGACCACATCACCAACAGCCACCGCCAGTCGATTCGGTGAGATGAAGAAGGCGTCGAAGAAGTCGCCGCCGATCTCGACCTCGTCACCGCCCGCCTGATAGGAGGCATCGAGTTCGACTCGTGGATCGACCGGCATGGTGCGGTTCAGCAGGTGCTGCTGAAAGAGCGCTGCAACCTGACGTTCGTGATCGTACGCGACCACCATTTGCTCGACGCGCACCACCGCCTCGTCGTGAAGTCGTGCCCGTTCGATGGCCTGCGCCGTGAGCTCGGCGAACAGCACCAGAAACGCGCGCTCGTCCGCTTGAAAGGCTGCCTCCTTGGATGAGGCAACACACAGCACGCCTCGCGCACGCCCGGCCGTGGCCATGGGTAGCAGGGCGACTCGTCTGCTGCTCACGCCGTCCGTGCGGAGCGGGGGAAGGTGTGTACCGACCCCATCGCTGTTCTCCATGAAGACAGCGGAATTCGAGCGCATCGACTGGGCGAGCAGAGGGATGTTGGGGATGTCACTTGCCTCCCACGCAGCGAGCGCTACCTCATCGGCGGGAAGCGCCTCCAGAATCCGGAGGTTGTCGCCGACGACGTCGGCCAGGAACCCGTGGTCACCCTCTGTGCCGTCGAGAATTTCGGCGACGGTGACCGACACGACCTCTTGGCGGGTGAGGGCAACCGCGAACGCGGCAGTGAGTCGCTGAAGCCGTAAGAGGCGCTGTTGGGCGCGTTGCGCCTCTCTGAACAACTGCTCGAAATCGACCACGGGGATTCCAGCGATCGAGTCGCCCGCGCCAAAGCCCGGTTCGATGAGTTCGTTCGGGCGGTCGGCACTTAACATTCGAGGTCCCGTCGATGAGCACTCATCTCATGCGTTACCAGGGTCCGGAGTAACGGAACTGGGTCACAGTTCACTGACGACTGTATCGCTGCAAGAGTCGTCTGCGCTAGGGCCATCCGTCCATAGAACCGCCGAGTGCTGCAGGCCCGGATGGGGTACAGGCCTACAGCACTCAACGACAGCACTCAACGACAGCACTCAACGATGATCGGGGGCGTCGGCCGGTACCGCGTCTCCCAAATCAATTGGCATCAGAGAGCGTTCTTCAGCGCCCGAATGTCGTCGTGAGCGGCCTTGACGTCACCGAACTGACGGTTGATGGTGGTGCGGAGATCGGACGAGATGTCCTCCGCAAGCGCCTTCTCGTACTCGCTCACTGCATGATCCTCACCCTGCTCGGCAGTCTTGATCACACTGTCCGGACCAGAGCCGTTGAATGCATCTGCCAAGGCCATCCAGCCGCGATGGGCAGCGCCTGCGATGGAGCCTGACTCCTTGATGTCATCTCCGTAGGCGTTTGCCATCGAACGGAGTTCGTTCGCGAAGGTCAGACGCTGGTTTGAGTAGGTGGACATCTTCGGCACGAGGTCGGCTCGCTCAGAGTCGATGAGCTTCTCGGCAGCTTCAGCGAAGCCCTTGTGCCCGTCCTCCAGGGTTTGGATGAGGTCCTTGGTGACTTTCTCGTCTGTTGACGTCGACATAGTTGCTCCTTTGGGTTCCGGCGTGCCGTCGTTGGCAGCCGGTGGATTCGTACCCACCGACAGCCGCGACGAAACCATAAGTGCGACTGCGGTAGGTTGCTCCCGTAGTTCGTTGCTCAAGACCCCGGTGACGTTGAAGCATCAACGAAGGGTGAGTGTGAGCGCGGAATATGAGCTCGGACCAATCCACTCGCTTCGCGGTCGCTTTTGCGCGTGAGACAGCGCGATCCGCAACAGCACGGCTGTGCACGGCATGTGTCGAGGTGTTGTCGGTGACCGGTGCGGGAATCACGATCATGGGTGGCGAACAGGCGGGCCCGATCTGTGTATCGGATGTCAAGGTTGCGGCACTCGAGGACCTGCAGTACGCAATAGGTCAGGGGCCGTGTCGTGATGCCTTTCGTTCGGGTACATCGGTCCACGCCCCGCGTCTCGGCGTTGAGGCATCAGCGCGCTGGCCGTCGTTCGTTTCTCTCGCCCGAGACTCTGGGATCCGTGCCGTATTTGCGTATCCGCTGATTGGTGCGGGCGCCAAGGTGGGGGTGCTCACGCTCTACCAAAGTGGTGAAGGTGAGCTGACCTCAGCCCAGCACGACGACTCGATCGCGCTGTCCGAAGTCCTCACCGAGACCGTGCTCAGCCTGCAGGACGAATCGCCGCCGGGCACTCTGGCCACCGAGCTGGACGACGCCGTCCAGTACCGGGCCGAGATCTATCAAGCATCGGGCATGGTTGCGATCCAGCTGTCGATCTCGGCGGCGGAAGCATTGCTACGACTTCGCGCCTACGCTTTCGCCAGCGATCAATCTGTGGCTGAGGTCGCTGCACATATCGTCGCCCGTCGGCTCCGGCTCCCGAACGACCATCAGCCAGAAACGGAGCTATGACCCGTGTCCAACGATGCTCTTGCTAGAGCGGCTGCACGCCAAACCCTCACCGCGACAACCTTTGTCGAGATCGTCGACACTCTCGTGGGTGACTTTGATGTCATCGAAGTTCTCACACTGCTGACCTCGCGATGTGTCGAGCTGCTTGACGCCGCCGCCGCCGGAATCCTGCTCGCCGACGGCGACGGTCACCTCCGCGTCATCGGGGCGTCGACCGAGCAGATTCAGCTACTCGAGCTCTTTCAGGTGCAAAGCCACGAGGGGCCTTGCTTGGAGTGTTTCCACACTGGCCAAGTGGTGGTGCACTCAGACCTTGACATCCCGTCGCCCTGGCCGCAGTTCGCGACGGTGTGTACCGCGGCAGGGTTCGCCTCGGTCTGTGCCGTACCGCTGCGCCTCAACGCCCACATCCTGGGGTGTCTCAACATGTTCATGTCCGAGCCCGGGGGCCTCACGCGCGACGACGTCGCAATTGCGCAGGCGCTCGCCGACGTCGCCAGCATCGCCATCATCCAAGACCAGGCCACTCGCGAGTCTGCGGTCCGTGAGAAGCAGTTGCAGCACGCGCTGAATAGCCGCATCGCGATCGAGCAGGCCAAAGGCATGATCGCCGAGAACAGTCACGTCGACATGGACGAAGCGTTTTCTCGCCTGCGGCTTTACGCCCGCAGCAACAATCGTGGCCTCACGGAAGTCGCCGAAGCGCTGGTTGGTGGCGCAACCACAGTCGAAGCAATCGGACCCGTCCAGCCGTAAAACACGAGTTTGCCAATGGAGTGCGGTGGGTACTTCGCCTGCACTTCATCACCGCTCGCGCGTCTGTGCGTTCGAGCTGCCGTGCCCAGGAGGCTCTCGTGACCGACAGCAAGATCAGCAAGAACAAGCGCGCTACGGCCAAGCGTGATGACCGCCGTGGTGCCGGCGACGAGCTCCACCAGCGCGGCGAACAGCCGCTGACCACCAACCACGGCGTGCCACTTTCGGACAATCAGAACTCGCTCCGTCTCGGTGACCGTGGGCCGACGTTGCTCGAGGATTTCGCGTTGCGCGAGAAAATCTTCCACTTCGACCACGAGCGCATTCCCGAGCGCATCGTGCACGCTCGTGGCTCGGGTGCCCACGGCTACTTC
>JANOYI010000395.1:0-2598 GCA_031428795.1 Ilumatobacteraceae bacterium
AGCTTGGAGGCCCGCCGCACCAGGTGCCTGACCCAGCCCACCGTGGCTTCGTCAGCCCAGTGAGCATCATCGACCACCACGACCAACGGAGCAGCCCCAGCGACTCGGACGGCGAACTGGGCGAGGGAATCCACCATCCGATCCCGTTCCGCTTCCGGCGCCACCGGCGTCGGTTCATTGATCTCGCCGCCGAGCGCATCTGGAAGGGACTGCGCGATGCGCGCTACCAACGCCACACCCGTGCCGAGCTGGTCGACGAGTACATCCCTGGGGGTGACCCTGAGGTATTCGTCGAGCATCTCCGTCACCGGCCCGTACGCCTGGCCCTCACCTTCGTAGGCGGCACCCCACCACACCAACGCGCCCGATGCCCGCAGGGCAGATGCGAATTCATTCAGCAGCCGTGACTTGCCTATTCCCGGTTCGCCGGAGACCAACACCGCGCCGCCCGCGCCCGCTCGAGCGCGCTCCCACGCGTCGGCCAACGCACCTAACTCCAGCGTGCGACCGACCCACGGTGTCGTCGACTCTGCCGGTGCGGACTCGATCGGCGTCCAGCCGATCTCGCACGCAGACACCGGCTCGTCCAGTCCTTTGAGTACCAGTTCACCGATCGGGCGGAAGTCGGCGCCAGCGCGGCCCCGGGCCAACACACGAATGATCTCCGCGGCCAGGATCTGTCCCGGCGCCGCCGCTGCTTCCAACCTGGCCGCTTCCACCACAGGCAGACCGAAGCAGTCGCCGTTCTCCCACGACACATCCCCTGCACTGATCCCCACGCGGAGGGCCAACTCCAGGCGACGACGTCGACCCATTGCCTCCACTGCCCGTTGCATCGCTACCGATGCCTTCACCGCATCGGACGCAGACTCGAACGCCGCCAGGATCCCGTCGCCAGCACCCTTCACCACTCGACCCCGGTGCGTCACGACCGCATCGGCCAGGGCCGCGTCGTGTTCGCGACGCAACTCGTCGGCCACCTGCTCCCCCAACCGCGAGCGCAGCGCCGTTGAACCGACGAGATCGGTGAACACGATCGTCGCTGTCCCCGTTGATGCTGCCACGCAGCGATCCTATTACGCCCTCGATGAGGCCCGCTGCCTTTCGCGTTCAAGCGGCCATCGGTGGGCAGGCCCCAGTTGGCGGCCGTTGGGCGGGTCAATTGTTGCGGGTCCGACGGTATCCGACTATCGAACCGACGGGGTACGCGATCGCAATCACGAGTAGGACGCCTAGTGCAACGACTCCGGTGTAGACGTCCGTCGGTGTCGACACTTGTGAGCGATCGGTCGGGTGGACGATCACGGTGGCAATCGTGCCGACGTCGTAACCCTGGCCCGTCATGGGCGCCGTGTAGACCAGTTCGGTAGCTGGGTCTCGAACCGTCACCAAGTACTGATCGCCATTGCCGTTGGCGTCCTCCAGAGCGACGATCGGCCCCGTGATGCGAATGCCCTCCCGCCACATTGTCCATACATCCGGTCCAAAGTAGACGAAGGCAAACAGCAAGAGGATGAAGACCTCCCCACCCCAGAAGTCGAGCGATCTCAGTGGGTGAACCGGCTGTCTCGGACCAGGGTTCGATCCAATCTCGAGTGTGGGCGCCGGGTCCCAGAGTTTCGACTCCGCTCCCACCTCGTCGTGTTTCTGCTCCTCTTCGATCGAAGCCGTTTCTGTCGTTGATGCAACGCATTTCGATGTCAGGCGCATGTGCTCACCCGACGATTGATGTCCGTGATCGATCGCGTTGCACAGATCGCCGCTACCAGGAACAGCGCCGCCGCGAGGGAGAGTGATGACATGCGCTGCCAGAGAGCATCGGAGAACTCGAGCAGTGTCGTCGCCTCTTCCATGTCCCGAATGCCGGACCTGGAGATGAGCGCCGCCCATACGAAGCACACTTGCCACGCTGTGATGACACTCGTTGCCCCGATGAACGGTTTGGCGGCCCGGCGCAGCTGAATGAACGGGATCACTGTGTTGGCGAACGGAATGAACCATCCTCCGGCTGCGAGCCCTGGGCTGAGCCCGATGACCCCCCGATTTTGTGCGTTGTGGGAGACCCGATTGGACCAAACAGCAAGCAGGATGATTGCGGCGAATCCGACGAGCAACGTGAGGAGCCCGGTTGCGACGACGTTGTTCTCGGCTTCCGCCAGCCGATTGATCGATGACGTATCGAGGCGGGCGTAGTTGTCGATGTCGTCGACCACACGTTGCGCATCGAAGGCCGCAGCGACATTCAGGAGAATCGTGGCAAACTCGACCCAGAGCACGGTGATGATGGCCACACCGAGACCCTTCGTCGGCCTCACGGGTCCATACGTTGTGGCGTAGTGGCCCGTCAGTGCCTGCTGCCCGAACGGCGTGACGAGCGGTGGTGCGAACGGTGGCGGATTGTGTTGTGGTGCCGGTGTGGGAAACATAGGGACCTCCCTCTTTTTGACGGTCGCAACGGGGCGATCGCGGTGGATTCATGAGACATCGCTGGGTGGCTGCGCACAATGGGCGCGCGCACAGATGTGGCTGTGTGTTCCGAGCAAACCGCGCAGTCGGCAGACCAGACGATCCTGTGCTCGCGCACATGGTGGCCGCCGC
>JANOYI010000396.1:0-2892 GCA_031428795.1 Ilumatobacteraceae bacterium
GGTCGCTGCGTGGGTAGCAACACACAATCAACGAACTCGTGAGGCGCTCGATGCTCGACCCACTAGGGGTCGGTGGCATGAGCGCCTTTCCGCGCTCACGGCGCTGCCGACGGTGCTCTCGCTGCAGGTCGCTGGCGACCACCTGTTCCTGCTGGAGCGTGCTGCCGGCGCAGATCAGTACTCGCTGGTCGTCCGTAGCGCGACTGATCCGAGTGCACCCACTCGAACGCTGCTCGATCCTGCGCAGATGGCAACTGACGGTGCGGTAGCCATCGACTGGTATCACCCCTCGGCCGACGGCAGCCATGTGGCGTACGGTCTGAGCGAAGGCGGCACCGAGGACAGCGTGCTGCACGTGATGGACGTCGCCACTGGCGAGGTCGCGGCAGAGCGGATTCCCGATACGCGCGCCGCCAGCGTTGCGTGGCTGCCAGACAATTCGGGCTTCTGGTACGCCATGTACGAGGCGGGCTCGGAGTACCACCGGCATATTCGCTTCCACCGGCTGGGCACCGATCACGCCACCGACTCCGTCGTGTTCGACCGCCAGCCGACACCGGAATCGTGGCCGGATGTCACCGTCAGTCGTGACGGTCGCCACGTGCTCGTGCACGTGATGGTGAAGTGGACGCAGGTCGACATCCACCTGCTCGACACGGTCACCGGCGAGTGGACCGTGGTGGTAGAGGGCGTCGATGCGCAAACCTCGCTGCATGTCGAAGGCGATGCGTTGATTGGCGTGACTACCCGCAACGCTCCCAACGGACGAGTCGTGCGAGCACCACTGACCGACCCGACCGCGTGGGAAACGATTGTCGCCCAGCGCGCCGACGTCGTGCTCGGCGGCTGCACCACCTGTGGCGAGGAATTGCTGGTCGTCGCAAGTCGCGTCGCCATCGACCTGGTCGAGCGGTACGCGCTCGATGGTACGCCTGGCTCCGATATCGATTTGGGTGCGGTCAGCGTGGCTGCGCTCGATGCCGATGCGGGACGGGCTTTCATCGCGATCGGAACCTTCGGAGCACCCGTCGCAGTACAGCGGTTCACCGTGGGCGACGGGCTGCAGCCGTGGTCCGCCGCTCCGGACCCTTCAGTGCTGCCCAGCTTGACCGTGACGCAGGTGCACTACCCGTCACTGGACGGCACCTTGATTCCGATGTTCGTCGCGCACCGAGCCGATGTGACGCCATCGGCCGAGACGCCGCTGATCCTCACCGGGTACGGCGGCTTTGCGATCGCGGAGTCACCGCTGTGGATGCCGAACCTGGCGGCTTGGTGCGCAGCCGGTGGTGTGTATTGCATCGCCGGGCTGCGTGGCGGCTACGAGTACGGCGAGGCATGGCACCATGCCGGCCGACGCGCAAACAAGCAGCGCGTGTTCGACGACTTCCACGCCGCTGCCGACTGGCTGGTCGCGCAGGGCATGACCTCTCGCGAACGGCTTGCCATTCACGGCGGCAGCAACGGCGGCCTTCTGATGGGCGTCGCGATCACACAGCGCCCCGACCTGGCGCCGGCCGTGTGGTGCGCGGTGCCGTTGCTGGACATGATTCGCTTCCCGCAGTTCCTGATCGCGCGCCTGTGGACCGATGAGTACGGCGACCCCGACGTGCCCGAGGAGTTCGGCTGGCTGCACGCCTACTCGCCCTATCACCATGTGCACGATGGCGCCACCTATCCGGCCGTGCTGTTCACAACGGCCGAGGGCGACACTCGCGTCGACCCGTGCCATGCTCGCAAGATGGCTGCAGCGCTCATTGCCGCCAGCGGCAACCAGGCTGAACGGCCGATCCTGCTCGCACAGGCCGGGCGCGCCGGGCATGGCGTCGGCAAGCCGGCCAGCATGCGCGTCGCTGAAGGCGCTGACGTGTTGGCGTTCTTCTCGTGGCAGCTCGGTATCGAGCACCTCGTATGACGGCGGTAGGCGAACTCGTCATTGCGTCCGCTGTCGAGCCATGGAAGGCGATTGGCCTCGACGTGGTTGACGGCATGGCTCGCATCGGGGGCATCGCGCTTCGCTTCGTGCCGGTGGGCGACGACGGTCGCGAGGGCGTCGTGTCGTGGGGCCTCGTCGGCTCGCCGACCGAACCTTTGGAGATCGACGGGCTCGCGACGCACTATCTCGACGAGCCGCCCGAGGGTGGTCGTCGTCACTCGCTCGACATTGCGGGCTTCGACCATCTCGTCGTGATGACGTCGTCGTTGGAGCGGACGTGCGGTGCCATCGAGGCAGCCACTGGCGAGCCGCTGAAACGAGTTCGCGAGGCCGGCGCCATTCGCCAGGGCTTTCATCGCCTGGGCGAGCTGATCATCGAGGTGGTCGAATCGCCGCAGGTCAACGGTCCTGCGGCCAGCTTTTGGGGTTTTGTGTGGAACCTGGCCGACCTCCACGAGGCATGCGACCGACTCGGGCCAGACGTCGTCTCGCTTCCAAAGGCCGCCGTCCAGCCCGGCCGGTTCATCGCGTCCGTTCGTGCTTCAGTGGGACTCGGCCTGCCCCTTGCACTGATGACGCCGCCTTCGCGGTCGTAGAATCGCACTCGTATGTCGCGTAGTTACCGCACTCTTGCCATCGCCCTGGTGGGCATGCTCGTCCTCGTTGGTGTGGCGAAGGTCGCGGGTCGCGACACCGACTCGGCCAGCTCATCGAATGGAACCGGCACTGAACTTGCGGCGAGCGCACCCGGTGTCGAGGGTTCCGCGGACGCGGCGGTTGTGACGGACACCGTGGCGGACGGCGTCGTCACTGACGAAGTCGACGGCGACCTGGCAACGACCTCCACCAACGCTCCGCCGATGACTGCGGCCTGCTCGATCACGGCGGTGTTGAAGTCGGGTGCATCGGGTGCCGAGGTGCAGTGTCTGGAATCGCAGCTGGTCGCCGCTGGATAT
>JANOYI010000397.1:0-3996 GCA_031428795.1 Ilumatobacteraceae bacterium
GGGTGCCAGTCCTTCAACTTGCCGTTGCGGCGACCCAGCGGGGTGCGAACGGCGTCGACGATGACGGCGGTGGTTTCGGGACTAGACATTGCGGCTCCTCGCGGCTGCGACTCGCCGAGAGTCTGCCCGCGCGACCGCCTCCGCACTCAATCGGAGCGGAGCGGAGTGGTGAACGTGACGCACGGACGAGCGCGGTATCGAACTGCCCCTTTGTCCGCTACCGGCTTTCTTGTGTCGCTGCGATCTGTAGCCCAGAGTGGCCGCAACCTGTATTCCAAGCTGATCACAATGGGTGGCCTGGGATGGCTTCAGTGTGTAGTCTGGCAGGTACCATTGGAGCGTCTGATGGTGCTCGACCTGTTGGTGGCATGGTCGTCGTCATCCCGCCGCCACCCTCGGCCCCTGACCGTTGGTGAAGTGCAGGCGTTTGCGAACACCGGTCGTGGGGTACAGCGCGCGGATGGCTGACGTTCGGGAAGGTGGCGAGGTGTCGATGACCGAGCGACTCGACGCCTTCCAGCGTCGGCACCCGGTCGTAGGGTTCCCGATCGGCGTGATCTACAAGTTCGGCGAGGATCAAGGGGCGTATCTCGCCGCCCTCATCACCTACTACGGCTTCCTGTCGCTGTTTCCGCTTCTGCTGCTGCTCACCTCGGTCCTCGGGTTCGCGCTCGACGGGCACCCTGAGCTGCAGCGACGGATCCTCGACTCGACGCTCAGCCAGTTCCCGGTGATCGGTGACGAACTGTCAGGCCCGCAGGGGCTGAAGGGCAGCATCGGCGCGGTCGTCGTCGGCGTTCTCGTTGCGTTGTATGGCACGCTCGGCGTCGCCCAGGCCATTCAGAACGCGATGAATGTCACGTGGTCGGTGCCCCGCAACCGGCGACCCAACCCCATCCGGGCGCGCCTGCGAAGCCTGCGTCTCATCCCCCTGGTTGGGATCGCCGTCGTTGCCACGACGATCCTGTCGGGTGCTGGATCGAATGCCAGGGCTTTCGGTGCCGACGTCGGGGTCTGGAGCACGGTCGGCGCGATCATCGTGTCGATTCTCGTCAACGGAGCCGTGTTCGTCCTGACGTTCAGGATCTTCCGCCCACAGAAGGTTCGCCGTCGCGATGTCATCCCCGGAGCGATTGTGGCCGCGGTCATCTGGCAGCTCCTCCAGTTCTTCGGTGCGGCCTTCGTCGGAAATGTCGTCAAAGATTCGGGCGCGACGTACGGTGTGTTCGCGCTCGTGCTCGGTCTGTTGGCATGGATTTTCCTGGCCGCCAACGGTCTCGTGATCGGATCGGAAGTCAACGTGGTGCGCGCCAAACGGCTGTACCCCCGGGCGCTGCTGACACCATTCACTGACAACGTCGACCTCACCGACGCCGACCGACGCGCCTATATCGACGCCGTCAACGCCCAGCAGTTCAAGGGCTTCCAGACAATGACAGTGCACTACGAGGATGACGGCCAACAAGCGTCGGCACGCCGTGCCCTGCGCCAATCTCCCGTACCCCCCGACTGCGATTCAAGCTGACGCGCGCGGAGTACTCTCGGGCAACTTGACTGCACGGGGGAAGCCGACTCATGACGCAACCAATGGATGAGCTGGATCCGCTTGACGATTTCGACAGGCGCAGGCTGACGTTCGGGACTGACGACGAAGCCACGAAGTTGGTGTACGTGGCGGGAACGGGCCCGGCGGTCATCGTGATGACCGAGATGCCGTGTATCTCGCCATACGTCGCCCGCTTCGCTCGTTGGGTTCGCGACGCAGGGTTCACCGTGTGGATGCCCAGCCTGTTCGGTCCCGACGGGGCGGTGCCGACGATGGAGATTGCCACGGAGTCTTTCGTGTTGCCGTGTGTGCGACGAGAGTTCACCTCGTTCGCCGACGGCCGATCGAGCCCGATGGTGACCTGGCTGCGGAAGCTGTCTGCGCACGCTCACACCGAGTGCGGTGGACCGGGCGTTGGTGCAATCGGTATGTGCTTCACCGGAAACTTCGCGCTCGGCATGATGCTGGAACCATCGATGCTGGCACCGGTGATGTCGCAACCGTCGATGCCGTTCGACGACCATTCAAGCACCGGCATTCTCGACGCCGAGATGGTCACGATCCGTCGACGGCTCGACGACGAAGACCTCACAGTGCTGGCCTACCGATTTGCTGGTGACACATATTGCAGGGCAGAACGTTTCGAGGCATTCGACCGCGCGCTGGGCGATCGGCTGCTGGCCCGGACGTTGCCCGACTCCGCGGCTGCGGCGGGAGGCTGGACGGGCGTGCCGCACAGTGTTGTCACGACCGAACTCATCGACGAAGTCGGCCAGCCAACGATCGAAGCGAGAGACGAAATCCTGCGCTTCTTCGCCACGCGCCTTCAACCGCCCGACTGACGAGCGCCTACGTCAGCTTCGACCAGATTCGCTGCAGCGCAGCGATGTCGGTTTCTGTGAGCTTCTTGGCGAAGTGTTCTTGTACCAGTCGGCGGTACGTGACGTTGGCGTCGCGCCACTCGGCGCGCCCGTCTGCTGTGAGTGACACGGTCACTGCGCGCCGGTCGTCGGGTTGCGGCGTGTGTTTGCGGCGCAGAAAGCCCGCTTCCTCGATTCGGTCCAGTCGGCGAGAAAAGCTGCTGGGCACCTCGCCCAACACGGCGCAGAGCTCGTGGACCCTGATGGACCCTCCAGCGGCGCGAATCTCGGTGAGTGCGTCGAACCAGGTGAGCGGAAGGTCGTGCCGCTCGATGAGCTCCTGATCGAGGCGTCGTTGCAGCGCGGTCGAGACGGCACCGAACTGACGCCAGAGCGCAATGCGCTCGGCGTCGAGGCGCGGCATTTAGGCGGTGGCCTTGAGCGCAGCGCTGAACGCTGCGAGCGCCAGATCGATCTCTCGGTCGTTGACCACCAGCGGCGGCATCCAGCGCAGCGTGCGGCCGTAGGTGCCGGCGTTCATCAAGATCAGGTGGCCTTCCTCCAGGCAGTGCTTCGTGATGGCGCTGACCCGTGCAGCATCGTCGAACTCGGTGCCCACCATCAGTCCTAGCCCACGCACGTCGGTGATGGTGCTGTGTTCCTGCTGCAGCTCGCGGATGCCGGCTTGAAGCTGCGCACCGCGAGCGTTGACGTTCTCGAGGAACGCCGGGTCTTGCATGATCTCGATGGTGGCGAGCGCCGCCGCGCAACCCATTGCGTTGCCGCCGTACGTGCCGCCGTGGCTGCCCGTGGGCCACTTGTCGTCCAGCTCGCGGCGAGTGCCGAGGGCAGCGAAGGGGAAACCGCTGGCAATGCCCTTGGCCATGCAGATGATGTCGGGCTCGATGCCGTAGTGCTCGACAGCGAACATCTTGCCGGTGCGGCCGAAACCGGACTGCACCTCGTCGGCGATGAAGAGGATGCCGTGCTGGCGGCAACGCTCGACCAGGCCATGAATGAACGCGGCGGGTGCGGGGATATAGCCGCCCTCGCCGAGCACCGGCTCCAGGATCACCGCGGCAGTCTCCTCAGGTGCCGTCATGCTCTTGAGCAGGTGGTCGAATCCGTAGAGCGCCTTCGCAACTTCGGCGTCCTGGTCGGCCGCCATCGGGTCCGGGTACGGCGCCACGAAAACACCCGAGGGCAACGGCGCGTGGCCAGCGCGGTAACCGGTCTTGGAAGTGGTCATCGCCATTGCCATGTGTGTGCGGCCGTGGAAGCTTCCAGCGAAGACAATCGTGTGCGGACGCTTGGTGGCCTGCTTGGCCAACTTGATGGCGCCCTCAGTGATTTCCGCGCCGGAGTTGGCGAAGAAGAACGTGTCGATGTCGCCCGGCGAAAGCTCGGCCAGTTTGGCGGCCAGCGGCTCGAGCAGGTCGTGCTTGAACACGTTGACCTGTGCGTGAATGAACCGCTGTGCCTGCGCACCGATGGCCGCAGCCACCGCCGGATGAGCGTGGCCGGTGGAGTTGACGGCGATGCCAGCAGCAAAGTCGAGGTACTCCTCGCCGCTGGTGGTGGTGACCCAAC
>JANOYI010000398.1:0-4000 GCA_031428795.1 Ilumatobacteraceae bacterium
CACGGCGGTTTGGTGGTCGGCTCGGCAATCGGCGGTGTCATCGCTCACCAATGGGGCGTCACCGCCCCGTTCTGGTTCGCGTTCGTCGGCTCAGCCCTCATCCTCGTAGCCATCTGGCAAGCGTTGGGCCACATAGCCCACCGCGACGCCGAATCCCTCCAGCACCACTAGCCCGGCGTCCCGCCAGCATGATCACGTAGGGTCGGGGCATGCCCAGTAGAGCGAGCCTTGGAACGAGTCGCTCCGCTGCTGTGACCTGGCTCGGAGTTGTCGCCATTACGGCAGCCGTGGTGATCTCGTTTCGCACCGCATCGATGAACGACTTCGCGAGCGACGACGGCGATCCAGTCGTTCCGTTCTCGATTCTCTTCGTCGTCGCGATGCTCATTCCGCTCACCGGCGTTCGACGGTTGCAGGCATGGTGGAAGCTGGCGACGACTCAGGCTGGCGTGGTGTTGGTCGCGATCATCACTCTCTTCGCAATGACACCCAGCGGTGACGGTCTCTACATGCTGCCGATCGCAATGGCTTCAATCGCCACAGCAGCCTTCGCTGCGATGCAGACACTCAAGGTACGCCGAGCTCCAACTGGCGATCTCGCCGAAATGGTGGCGTCGGGGACGGTCCATATTCCTACGTCGAAGACCCGCCGACAGCCGAAGAATCGCATCGAGTCCAACGGCACAGTGAGCGACCTCGTGGCCAAACATCGGCGTTGACCCCCGACGAGTCAAGGATCAAGGTCGGCCCGGCTTCGTCACGGCGCGTTCAATGGCCTCCATCCAGGGCGAGGACGCGACGCTTCCGCGGACGCGTGAGCGAAGCAGGTACGCAGGCCGAGCCGGTATCAGTCGAACTTTGGGGCAATCGGACCAATGAATTGTTCTCAATCGCGCTGCGCGCGATCAGCCTAATCAAGGGGTGTGACAGAGTTGCCGAGGAGTCGCCCCACGCGTCCGCGGACGCGTGGAGAGCAGAGTCGGCACACATCTGCCGATCTCACCATCACGTCTACCCAGCTCTCAGCAGGGAATGCGCTCCGCTTCAACGCTCATGATCAGGAGCACTGGCGCAGATCGTCGACGGCTTGCATTGTTGCTTCTGCGATCTCTTCCGGCAGGGTCTTCGTGGTGTCGAAGCGGCGGTCGTGGTGCCAGCCTTCGTGGAGTAATGGGGAGGCGAGGGCCATGCCGCCGGGAACGTCGTTGCGTTGCCGCTCTCGGCGTTCGAGTTCCTCGGGATCGCAGTCGAGGCCGATCCGAACCATGGGCACACCTTCGAACGCTGCTGTGAACGCGCAGGGTCCTCGAACTCCAGCACTGCCTCGTGGATGTCCTGATTCGGCATCGCAGCAGACTCGCCGATGACGCGCGAGCTGTCAACGCTGGGGAGTCAGTATTCGGGGGGTGAGCCGCCGGTGTGGGCGTAGGTCTTGTTGGTGATCCACCAGCGTCCGTCGATGCGGGCAACGCTGAAGTAGTCCACGAAGTCGCAGCCGGCGTAGTCGTGTTCGACCAGCACTGCCACGCCAGCGTCGCCCACGACGTCGACCGTACGGATGTCTGCGGTGTACCCCGGCCCAGCCATGCTGGGGCTACCTTCGACCATGCCAATGAAATCGGTGATCGGTATGTACGTGGCCATCTCACCAATGTGGCCGAACATGCGGGCGTCAGGATGGAACGCCTCGGTGAGTTTCGCAGCGTCGCCGCTGGCGCCTTCGATGTAGAGCTGAATCACGGCTCGCACATCCGCGATGTCTTGCAGTTGGTCCTTCATCAATTCCTCCCGTGCATTTGGTTGTGAGAATGCTCGCGCGTTCTGAGAAGCACGCCGTCCAACGTGGCTAGGCGGTGGCCGGTCAAGCGGCCCAAACCGAAGAGCTAGTGTTTCGCGCACACCAACTCAAGGGAGGGTTGCGATGTCACATTTCCCTGCGATCACGCATGTCGCCGTCACGGTTACCGACCTCGGCCGCAGCAGACCGTGGTACTCGGCGCTCTTTGGCGCGGAGCCCGTACTCGACGAGGACACCGTCTCGTTTCACCACGTCGTGTGGATGATCGGCCCAACACTCTTCGGCATCCACCAACACCCCTCGCCGTCGAGCAGCGAGCCGTGCGACGAGTTGCGCCCCGGTCTCGACCACGTGGCATTCGGCTGCGCCAACCGAGCGGAGCTAGAAGTGTGGGAGGGCAACCTCAACTCGCTGGGCATTGCGCACGGCGGCATCGTCGACGCGCCATACGGGTCCGGCTTGTCCTTCCGCGACCCCGACAACATCGCGCTCGAATTCTTCGCCCCGCCCGGCTGACAACAGCTGGCGGTACGGGTCAGCCGGTTTCGCTGGTGTCGATGGTGATCGGTTCGAGCGTCGTCGCCGTGGGATCGAGCAGGGAGGGGTCGAGCACGCTTGGATCGAGCGTCGTCGTCGGCCCTACCGACGTGGTTGTCGTGACGCCACCGGAGCAGGTGACCTTCACGACCTGTTGTCGCTCGAAGTTGAACGTCGACTTGGCCGACGCCCCGAAGAGGTCGATGAAGTCGTTGAGGGAGGCGGTGTCTTCCGCGCAGCTGCGCTCCACCTTCGGCGCGTGCTGAACCACCCAGCCATTCTCCAACCGCACCCAACCGCCATCGAGCAACTCGGCGACTGCGGGCAACTCGACCGTTGGGCCGGGCACACCCGGAATGATCGAGAACCAGAGCACACCATCGCCCAACAGATCGGCGGCGACTGTGCATTGGGCCAGCTCCTCGATACGAGGGCAGTCCAGTTCACCCGGCGTGCCGGCCGTGATGATCATTGTTCGAGTTCCGTCGACGATCAATGCGATGTCCTTGTTCGCGCGCCCGTTCTCGATGGCGAAGCCCGGCGGCGGATCAATTGCGTACACCCATGCGACCACGTCGATCGTGCGGTCACCTGTTGCCGCGCCGACATCGGCCGTCGTTGGCCCTGCTTGCGACTCGCGGCTCTTCGCAAGGGCAACCACGACGAGCGCCAGCCCGCCCAGCGCAGCCATGGTCAACCAAAAACGCAGGGTGAAGAACTGCCGCACGGCGAGAGCGTAGGTCAGCCGGCGCGGAGAGTGGCAGCGGTCGCCACAGCAGCACGTGCCGCCGCGGCACCGATCGCATCGAGTACCTCATCGGTGTGGCCCAGGCCCACGAAGAGCGCCTCGTAGGCACCGGGTGCCAGGGCGACGCCTTCAACCAGCATCGCGTGGAAGAACACGCGGAACATCGCTTCGTCAGTGGTCTTCGCCTCAGCGAAGTTGGTGGGCGCCACGCCCGCTCCCAACGCATCGCCGAAGTACATACCGACCAGTGTTCCAACGACCGGAAAGTTGGCAGCGAGGCCAGCAGAAGCGAAGGCCGAGGTCAGCAACGCGGACAGGCGTGCCGCACGACCGCGCAGCAGCGAGTACGCGTCAGGCGTCAGCAGCTCGAGCGCGGCGCGCCCGGCCGCAGTCGCCAACGGGTTCCCCGCCAACGTGCCTGCGTGAAACACCGGGCCAAGCGGCGACAACGTTTCCATGATGTCGCGACGACCGCCGACGCAGCCGATGGGCAGACCACCACCGATGACTTTGCCGAACGTGGTGATGTCCGCACGCACACCGAACTGCTCCTGCGCGCCGCCGGTACCGAGACGGAAACCGGTGATCACCTCGTCGAAGACCAACAGCGCGCCCACTCGATCGCATTCCGCACGAAGACCGTCGAGGAAGCCAGGCGCGGGCGCAACCACGCCCATGTTGGCGGCCAACGGCTCGACGAACACGGCCGCCACCTGCTCGTCCAACACCGGCACCACGTTGTACGGCACCACCAACGTGTTGGCCACCGCGCTCGCGGGCACGCCAGCGGTGCCCGGCAAACCAAGCGTCGCCACACCGCTGCCGCCGGCTGCAAGTAGTGCGTCGGTGGCGCCGTGGAAATTTCCGTGGAAGATCACGATGCGGTCGCGGCCGGTGAAGCCACGCGCCAGGCGCAC
>JANOYI010000399.1:0-1970 GCA_031428795.1 Ilumatobacteraceae bacterium
CCCGAGCATGTCTCGCTGGGCATGAAGGTGGCTCTCGCCACGTACACCATCGGCACCGACGACAACGGCACTGAAGCCATCGGCTTCGGCTTCGCACCGAACTGAACGACCCCGACCGAACGGCACAGGACTGAAAGGCATCAACATGAGCGACGACATTTGGATTCTCGGCATTCACATGACCAAGTTCGGGAAGTACCCGGACCTGGACACAGTCGACCTTGCCTCGCAGGCGGCGCTCGCCGCGCTGGCTGACGGTGGTGTGACGATGAAGGACATCGGAGTCCTTGCGGCCGGCTGTCTGATGGCATCGAACGCAGGCATTGGCCAGCAGCTGCAGAAGCAGATCGGCCAGACCGGCATTCCCGTGTACAACGTGGCCAACGCCTGCGCGACTGGTGCGACCGCGTTGCGCACGGCGATCATGGCGGTCAAGTCCGGTGAGGTCGATATGGGTCTCGCCGTCGGCGTCGAGAAGCTTGCGGGCGCCGGTCTCTTGGGCGCGGGTGGCCGCCCGAAGAGCGACAAGAACGAGTGGAACCCGTCGGGCCGTGTGGGTGCGGTCACCAGCACCGATGGGTTCATCGGCACCGACAGCATGCCCGGCGTCTTCGCCCAGGTGGGCATGGAATACGGCCACAAGTACGGCGGCACCAGCTTCGAATTGTTCGCCAAGATCAGCGAGAAGAACCACGCACACAGCACGCTCAACCCGCTGGCCGCGTACACCAAGCGGATGACGCTCGACGAGATCATGAACGACATCATGATTGCGTACCCCAACACTCGCCCGATGTGCAGTGCCAACTGCGACGGCGCGGCTGCGGCCGTCGTCGTCAGCGGTGCAAAGTTGCGCACGATGTCGCTCGAGCAGCAACGCCGGGCTATCAAGGTCTCGGCATCCGTGCTCACCAGCGACCCGTACGAAGAGGGCTGCCAGGTGCTGCCCAACGTCAACACGCTCACCCGCAACGCCGCCAAGATTGCCTACGAGCAGGCTGGCATCGGGCCGTCAGATCTCGACCTGGTCGAGCTGCACGACTGCTTCGCCACCGCCGAACTGGTGCACTACGACAACCTGATGCTGTGCGAAGAAGGCGGCGCTGCCGACTTCTTCAACTCGGGCGCAACCTGGCGCGATGGCAGCATGCCGGTCAACGTCTCTGGCGGACTGGAATCCAAAGGCCACCCGATCGCAGCGACCGGTATTGCCAACATCTGGGAGGTCTGCCACCACCTTCGTGGCGAGGCCGGCGATCGCCAGATCCAGGGTGCGAAAGTGGGCCTGGCCCACGTCATCGGCCTCGGCTCGGCATGCGGCGTGCACATCCTGGAGAGCTCCGGGCTGTAACGACCCGGAGCCCCCGGCAGGATGTGGGTCGTTCGGCCCTGTCGTTCAGCCTTGGGGGCAGGTGGTGTCGAAGTAGGCGTTCAGCCGTTCGCTGGCGGCCTGGACCTCAGGAGTGCTGAGTTCCTGCATTGCCTTGGAGACCTCCGGGCTGGACATGTCGTTGTTGTGCTCCTTCATGACTTCGCCCAGCTTGGTCATTGCTGCCGACATAATGTCGACGTCGCCCTTGAGCTCGTCGGGCACATTCGCTGACACGTCGCCGAACACCTTCGCCAGGTCGGCCTGTTCGCCGGCGGGAGCGAAGGCCTGCGTCATTGCACCGATCATCTGGGCATAGATGGCCTTGCAGTCACCCGCGAGCACGGCAGGAAGACTCAGGTCGGACGGGATCGACAAGTCGGATGGGATGGACAAGTCGGATGGGATGGTTGCATTGCTGACTGAGGACTTGGTGTCGCTGCTGCAGGAGCCGAGGCCCATCAGCGTGGTCGCTGCAAGGGCGAGGGTGACGATGCGCTTCATGTCGTTCTCCTGGGTTCGGCGGGGTAGCCCGACACTGCGACTCCGCAGAGTGGCCCGGTTGATGAAGTGTCGCAGATGTCAGAGCAACTGTGCGGTG
>JANOYI010000400.1:0-1798 GCA_031428795.1 Ilumatobacteraceae bacterium
GAGAGCAACCACAATCCCGGCATGAACGGGCAGCCAGGGCCAACATCTGACCCGCCATCCAACCAGCAACCAGCAGCCATCAGTTCCCAAGCCCTCAGCCAGCCATCGACAACGCATTCATGCGACAGCCACCATGGGCGGCGGATGGTGCCACGTCAGACGGTGCACCATAATAAAACGGCGTCAGACGCGTCGCTGCTCGTGCCGCCGCCGCTGGGCGGCAGCGGCGATTCAGGGGGTGATGTCGATGAGGCGACCGGGGAGGAAGCCGATCACCAGGGTGAAGGCGACCGACAGGCTGATGGCGACGCCGAGCAATGCGGGCACGTGGACTGGCTCGCGGGCGTCGTCGCCAGCTTCGGGTTCGATGACCCACATGCTGACCATGATGCGCAGGTAGAGGTAGGCCGCAATCACGGCCGAGACCATTGCAATGATCGCGATCGCGTAGCTGTGCACGTCGACCGCAGCGGTGATGACACCGAACTTGGCGATGAAACCACTGGTCAGTGGCACGCCAGCCTGTGCGAGCAACAGCACTGTCATGCCGAGTGCGAGTACCGGTTGGTTCTTGCCCAGACCACGGAACCCGGCGAGACCAGTATTGGCGTCGCCGGTGCGACCGACTGCGCTGACAACACCGAACGTGCCCATCACCAACACCGAATAGATCAGCAGGTACAGCAGCACCGACGAGACACCGGGACTGGAAAGTGTGGCGCCACTGCCATGAGCTGCGGCCTCGACTCCTACGAGAATGAAGCCGGCGTGGCTGATGGAGGAGAACGCCAGCATGCGTTTGACGTTGGTCTGCACGACCGCCATCACCGAGCCACCGACGAGCGTCAGTACGGCGATGACCCACAGCGCGGGCCGGTAGTCGTCACGCCAGTGGGGCAGGGCCAGCAGCAGCACCCGCAACATGGCACCGAACGCTGCGGTCTTGCCGACTGACGCCATGAACGCTGTCACCGGAGTGGGCGACCCTTCATAGACGTCGGGCGACCAGAAGTGGAAGGGCACTGCAGCGACCTTGAACGCGAGCCCGACCAGCAGCAAGGCAACGCCAGCAAGGACGAGTGCGTCGTTGCGACGATCGAGCTGGATGGTGGTGTCGAAGGCGGCCACGATCTTGTCGAAGTTGGTACTGCCGGAACCGCCATAGACCAGCGCAACGCCGTACAGGAAGAACGCCGACGAGAAGCCGCCGAGCACGAAGTACTTGAGGCCGGCCTCTTGGCTTTCGATGCGCTTGCGATGGCTGGCCGCCATCACGTACAGCGCAATCGAAAGGATCTCGAGACCAAGGAACAACACGATGAGGTCGTTGGCCGAGCTCATCACGATGCCACCGAGTGCGGCCAGCAGGTACAGCGAGTACAGCTCTGGGCCGTCGAGGTCTTCACGGCGCAGGTAATCGTCGCTGACCAAAGCACCCAGGAACACGCCCACGCAAATGGTGATGGTCAGCCAGACGGCGACCTTGTCGAGCATCAGTGCGTCACCGACGAGCGACACGGGGCCCTCGTCGTCAATCCGGCGCCACAGCAGCACGCTCAACACGCCGCCGGCGACTGCGACAGCGGCGGTGAACAACGAGTAGCCGCGCTTGGGCCACGTCGGCGTCAGCGCGCCTCCGACGAGCAGCAGCATTGCGCCACCCAGCAGAACCAACAGCGGGCTGAGCGCGAACCAATCGATCTTGGGGCCTTGCAATGTGGCAGCGAGGAACGCGCCCATCACCCTTCACCTTCTTCAGACTCAGACTCGGAGTGCTCGACCTCGGAGATCACCGGAG
>JANOYI010000401.1:0-3728 GCA_031428795.1 Ilumatobacteraceae bacterium
AGTTGGTGTTCGTTGAGACGCTTGGCGACCAGCGCACCGATGTGCCGTTGCACACCATTGGCGGCCAGGGCGTGTTCGTGAAGGAAGTACAGCGGGCGGTACTCGACGGATCTGCGGACCTGGCGGCGCACAGTGCCAAGGACCTGCCCTCGGCCGACGCAGAGGGGCTGCTACTGGCGGCCTTCTGTGAGCGGCGCGACCCACGCGATGCGTTGGTTGGTGCCGCGCTGGCCGACCTGCCACCTGGGGCAACTGTTGCCACGGGCTCGGTGCGTCGGCGGGCCCAGCTCATCGCAGTTCGTCCCGACCTTCAGTTCGTGGAACTGCGCGGCAACATCCACACCCGCCTGTCGAAGCTGCCCGAGGGCGGTGCGCTGGTGATGGCCGTCGCTGCGCTGCAAATCCTCGAGCTCACCGAGCGCATCGCACAGCACCTGCCGGTGGAGACATTTGTTCCTTCGCCTGGCCAGGGTTGCGTCGCCGTCGAGTGTCGCACCGACGATGACGAGGTCGCCGAACTGCTGGCCGCCATCGATCATCCGGCCACTCGCGCCGCCGTCGAGCTCGAGCGAGCATTCCTTGCCGAGCTGGGCACGGGCTGCTCTCTGCCCGTCGCCGCGTTCGCCATCGAGGGTCTGCTCACCGGGTTTCTTGCGGACCCCGCCACGAATCTCCACGTGACGAAATCGGTGACCCTGCAGGGCGGGCACGACGAGCAGTTGCAGCAGGCTGCGGCGCTGGCCCGCACGCTGCAGGCCGAGCTCGGCTAGATCGATGAGTGCGCTCGCTGGGCGTCGCGTTGTCGTCACCCGCGCGGCTGAGCAGGCCGGCGAGCTGGTGGCATTGCTCGAGGGCGTTGGCGCAACGGCGGTGGTCGTGCCGCTCGTTGAGATCGTGTCCGAGCCGACTGCTGTAGACGCGCTCGCTGCGCTGAACCCGGCTGAGTTCGATTGGCTCGTGGTCACTTCCCCGAACGGCGCCCGTGCCTATCTCGCAATGCACAGCTCGGCACCGCTGAACGTCGCGGCCGTAGGGGCGACGACGGCCGCCGCCCTCGGTGCCGGAGGAGTGAACGTCACTCTGGTTCCCGGCGACCAGAGCGCCGACGGACTGTTGGCCGTGTTTCCCTCAGGCAATGGCCGCGTGCTGTTGGTTCAAGCCGTGGATGCCCAGCCGACGATGGCTGCCGGACTGCGGCGCAGCGGCTGGAACGTCACCGAAATCAGCCCCTATCGCAGTGCGCCAGCGCATCTGACCGCCGGACAACAATTGGCCGCAATGTCCGCCGACGCGGTGCTGTTCACCAGCGGTTCCGCGGCGCGCGCCTGGGTCGGTGTGTTCGGCCAGACCACGCCGCCGATCGTGGTAGCCATCGGGCCGCAGACGGCTTTGGCAGTCGAGCAGGCGGGTCTCAAGGTTTCGCTGGTTGCCGCCGATCACTCTCTGCCGGGATTGGTGGCTGCGCTCGGGAGCCACCTCGCCGGAAACGAGTAGCATTTCCACAGTTCGCATCTGAACGGGCCCGACTTACGTCACACACCATGCACATCACGTCGACTTCTCGGCGCTGGCTCCTCCTCGGGAGTGCAGCTGCGCTTTTCACGGCACTTGGCGTCAGCCAGGCCGCCGCTGGTCGGGCCGCGCCGCAGAGCAGGCCACAGTTGCCCGCGGCGATCGTGGAAGGTGCTGCCTCGGAGACCCCGTCCGTCTCCGCCGATGGTCGCTTGGTGGTCTACGCCGGCGCCCCTGCGGAGTCTGGCGATCCTCGCGTCAGCACCACGTGGCTGAAGGATCGTGCCGATGGCTCGGTCGTGGAGCTGACTGCTCAGTCGACTGACATTCGGCCCGGCGAGTCGGTGTGGCCAGTCATCAGTGCCGATGGATGCACGGTCACCGTTCTTACCGAGCTGGCCTACGACCTCTTCCGCGACGACGACACTGGCGCCCGCTGGGATGTGTACCGCGTCCTACTGCCAGCGTGCGGCGGCGAGTTGGGCGACTGGGATCTGGTCTCGGCGTCACGTGGCTCGGGTTTCGAAGCGACCGCTGGCGACAACATCAGCCCGCTGTACCCCCCGGCTGTGACCGGCGAGGGTGGCCTTGTTGCGTACACACACAAATTCAGCGTCTCGGCGCCCCAGCTGTTGGGAATCACAGTCGTCGATTTGTCCATCGCTATCGGAGATGCCGGCCGTTCAGTCCCCGTGGCTGGAACTCCGAGCGAAGCGCCCAACAGCACGTACAACTATCTCGGCCTACGCGAGCCTTCGTTCAGTGCCGACGGCTCGGTGCTGGCCTTCACGTCCGACGCCAACTCTTCGCTGATGCTGGCGGAGTGGGGCGAGGGTGCCCAGCCTGGTGCTCTGGCAACCTCCCACGTGTACGTATGGGACCGCCTCAACCTCGACCGCAACACCAACGTGAGCCGGGTCTCACGAACGCTCAACGGAGACTTTGGCGACTCGTTCAGTCCAGCCGTCTCGGGTAACGGTGAGCACGTCGCCTTCGTGTCCACCGCTACCAGCTTGGTGGCTGGCGCCGTGCTGCCCGCGTGCAACCCGCTGTGCACACCTCAGGTGTACTTGCTTGATCGCACCAGCGGCTCGGTGCAGTTGGCCAGCCGTCAGGCTGCAGCGCCGACTGCACCGGGTGCTCCCGCCGCCGCTCCAATTGCTGCCGACACCGGCGCCATTCACCCGGCACTGAATCACAGCGGCGACGAATTGCTCTACGTCTCGCGAGCCACCAACCTGTTCGACACTCGCAGTAGTGCCGCAGGCGGTCAAGACGACGGCGACATCGTGTTGTTCGTGCCCTCGTCCGGCTCTGTCGAGCGGGTCTCGGTGCTCGCCGACGGGGTCACGCCGGCTCCTGCCGCCAATTCGAATCCCAAGCTGTCCGCTACCGGCCGCGTCGTCGTGTTCGACACGCTCGCCGGCAGCGCCTACGGCAACCCGGTTGAGGCCGGACGCCAGGTTGGCATTGTCGATCACCCGCCGGTTCTCGAGCTGGCCAATCTCGATGTCGGCACCGTTGCCGTTGGCTACCCCGGGCCCGAGTGGTACCTGGTCGTCAACAACCGTGGTCCGTCGTCGTTCGTCCCTTCGCTGGTGGAATCCTCGAACCCCGACTTCTTGATCAGTGGTGGCAGCTGTGCCGCAGCCGTCTCCACGCCGGTGCCGCCGGGCGGCACGTGCACGGTCAACCTGATGATGATGCCCAGCGTTGCCGGTCCCATCGCCGGCACACTCACGATCAGCGAGGCTGGTTTTGATGCGGTCTCCATCAGCACCGAACTCTCCGGTCTGGGCGGCGACCCGGCGCTGGCGCCCACGCCCGGTGGCGCCTACGGCGGCTCAATGGTGGTGGGTTCCCGTGGCGAGCCGATGTCGTTCACACTCTCCAACGTTGCGTTCAACCCGGTGCGCATCGCATCGGTCAAAGTCCAGGGCTCGCACCCGGACGACTTTCAGCTCAACCTCGACGAGTGCACCCGCACGTCCATCGACGCCGGCATGACATGCGACCTGCAGGTCATCTTCAGCCCCACCGCCGCTGGTCGCCGCACCGCCAACGTGGTCGCCGTTACCGATGGGGGCGTGTACGCAACCATCCTGGTCAGTGGTGACGCTCGCTATGAACCGAAGATGGCTGCCAGCAACACCTCCATCATCCCCGGCTCTCGCGTCACGCTCACCGGCATCGGGTTTGCGCCCAACGTGCCGGTC
>JANOYI010000402.1:0-9751 GCA_031428795.1 Ilumatobacteraceae bacterium
GATTCGCGCGAGGCGGAAGAGGGTGCGGCCATCCGCAGGCGCCGTTCCTGCCTGGCCTGTGCACATCGCTTCACCACCTACGAGCGGCTTGAAGAAGTGCCGCTGACGGTGGTGAAGAGCAACGGATACCGCGAGCCATTCGATCGAGTGAAGTTGATTGCCGGTATCAGCGCCGCGTGCAAGGGCCGTCCAGTGACCCCGGAACAGATCGATCAGATGGGCGAAGCCATCGAGGACGAAGTACGTCTTCAAGGCCCCGAAGTGCCAACAGCAGTCGTCGGTGTCGAGGTGCTCGAGCGCCTGCGTCGGCTCGATGAGGTTGCCTATCTTCGCTTCGCCAGTGTCTACAAAGGTTTCGACGCGGCAGCCGACTTCCAGCGTGAGCTCGTTTTGCTGAAGAAGCTGCAGCGCTCGTGACCCAACGGCTGGCATCGCGCCTTGGTGCCGTCGCGTGCGTCGTGTCGTTCACGGCCCTCGCATCGTGTGGTTCCGATTCGCCGGCCAGCGGTACGTCCGCGTTGTCGAACACCACGCAGTCGGCGACTACAGAGCTGACGACGACTATTCCGACGACGACGGTGCTCGCCACCACAGTCGTTCCGACGACGACCCCAGCGACTACCGAGCTGACGACCACGATTCCGACGACCACTGAACTGACGACCACGATTCCAGCGACGACCTTCCCTGCTCCGGTGGGAACGTCGGCGGCCGACGACTTCCTGGGCGAGGAGATCATTGGCTACTCAGCTCAGGGCCGGCCGATCGTGGCGAGCCATCGAGGCACGCCCGGTGGCACCGTGATCTTGGTTGTCGGTGTGATTCACGGGAACGAGAACGCTGGCCTTCCGATTCTCCAAGATCTGCGCACCATGCAGTTGCCACCGAACATCGACCTGTGGTTGATGGATGCCATGAATCCCGATGGCCTCGCCAACGACCAACGCCACAACGGCAACGGCGTTGACCTCAACCGCAACTTCCCGCACGACTGGACACAGGTCGCCCAACTTGGCCACTGGGAGTACAGCGGCACCGGCCCTGCCAGCGAGCCAGAGACGCAGGCCTTCATTGCGTTCACCAACCGCATCTCCCCACACTTGACACTGTGGTATCACCAAGACCTGAACCGCATCTCGCCCTCAACCCGCAAGGATGGCCCGATGCGTGAGCGCTATGCAGCACTCACCGGGCTGCCGGTGCTCAGCGTGACCGGTGGTACCTACACCGGCGTTGCGGCCACATGGGTGCGCACCACGGTTCCCGATGCCATGTCATTCATCGTCGAGCTTGGCCCGACGCTGTCAGCCGATGCAGCCGCGGTGCACGCGGCGGCCGTGCTTGATATCTCGACGATGGCTCAGAACATCGACTAGAAGGTTCAGCGTGCGCGGACGTAGCGCGTGAAGAGGTAGCCGTCGTCCTCGAGGACGTGAGCAAGCGTCATCCGGTGCGAGAGCTCCGGCGCACCAGTGGTCACGCGAGGCCCCGATCCGCCGTTGATGTGCGGGCTGATGGACAGGTTGAGTTCGTCGATCAGATCGGCTGCGGCCAACAAGCCGTTCAGTGTCGAACCGCCTTCGGCCTGCACGACGTTCGCATCGATCTGCGCAAGAGCGGCGGCAATGTCGACGCTGCCCACTCCCGCCCGCACCGAGGGGACGGGTACTTCCGGTGCATCGGTGGGCAGCACGAGCAGCGCCTTGCCCGACGTGAAGAGTGGTAGTCCAAAGTCGAAGTCGCCTGAACGTGAGACGACAGCGATTCGCTGGCCCGGCAACCGCGGTGGTCCGTAGCCTTCGGCGCGCACTGTGCTGGCCCCGACCAGAATTACTTCGGCGAAGGAACGCAGTGTGAGCAGCAGCTTCTGGTCGGTCGGGTTGGAGAGACCACTCGAACTGCGATCGACCACGGTCGAGCCGTCGAGGCCAGCCACCATGCACAGCGCCACCCAGGGCCGATCCGCCGGTCGTGGTCGGGGCACGTCGTAGCACTCGCGCAAGGTGACCGTGTCGTTCAATGTCCTGTCGTTCAATGTCCTGTCGTTCAATGTCCTGTCGTTCAATGTCCTGTCGTTCAACGTCGTGTCGTTCAACGTCCGGGTGTCGTCTGAGTGGGGGAACAGCCGTTGCATTGGTGAGAGGATGCCACTCATGGGGACTGAACACGACAACGCGATCCGCGACGGACACGGCAATACAGATATCGCTACCCGCACGGCGTTCCGCACCTGCCCATTGTGTGAGGCCGGCTGCGGGCTGGAAATCACGGTCAAACGCGATGCATCCAACATCGAAACCGTCACGCGCATTCGTGGCGACCAGGCCGATGTGTTTAGCCACGGCTTCATTTGCCCGAAGGGCAGCACGCTCAAGCAGCTGCACGACGACCCCGACCGTGTGCGGATGCCGCTGGTGAAGCGCAACGGTGTACACGAGGAAGTGGAGTGGGCCGAGGCGTGGGCAGTCATCGCCGATCGACTCCCGGACCTGATGGCTCGGCACGGTCGCGAGTCTGTGGGGGTGTACCTGGGGAACCCCAGCGCGCACAGCCTGTCGGCGTTGCTGTACAACCGCACGCTGATGCAGGCGCTGGGCACTCGGCGGCGTTTCAGTGCTTCCACCGTCGACCAGATGCCTCGCCAAGTCGCTGCCGCCTATGTCTTTGGCACCGCCGTCACAGTGCCGGTGCCCGATCTTGACCACACCGATTTCCTGGTCATCATGGGCGCCAACCCGTACGCGTCAAACGGCAGCCTGTGCACCGCGCCCGACTTCCCTGGTCGCATCGAAGGGATCCGCGCCCGCGGTGGCACCGTGGTCGTCGTCGATCCGCGGCGTAGTCGCACCGCTGAGGAGGCCGACCGCTGGCTGCCCATCCGGCCCGGCACCGACGCGCTGCTGCTGGCTGCGATGGTCAACACCCTCGCGGTTGACGGTCTCATCGCTCCGGGCGATCATGTAGATGTGCACCTCAATGGGCTTGACGCAGTCGTGGCTGCGTTGGTTCCGTTCACTGCTGAAGCGGTCGCTCCGGCCACTGGGCTCACCGCCGCCGAGATCCGCGGGCTCGCGCGCGACCTCGCCAACGCAACCAGCGGCAGTGTGTACGGGCGCATTGGCACCACCACCAACGGCATGGGCAGCGAAGGCTTCGGCACCATCACGTCGTGGCTGGTCGATGTGGTCAACATCGTCACAGGCAACCTCGACCGTCGTGGCGGAGCCATGTTCTCCATGCCAGTGGCCGGGGGCCCAACGACCCGCGGCAAGTCGGGCGTGGGTAAATCGTTCTCGATTGTCGCGGCCAGTCCATCGCCCGTCAGTTGCCCGAGGTGATGGGGGAGTACCCCGCAGCTGCAATGGCCGAAGAGATCACCGGTGCCGGCGACGCTGGGATGAAGGTGATGATCACCGTGGCGGGCAACCCAGTGCTGAGCACTCCGAACAGCGAACAGTTGGACGAGGCGCTGGCGCAATTGGAATTCATGGTCAGCGTCGATATGTACCTCAACGAGACCACCCGTCACGCCGACGTGATCCTGCCGCCCCCGTCGCAGTTGCAGCGCGGTCACTACGACGTGGCGCTGCTTCAGTTCGCGATTCGAAACGTGGCGAACTACAGCGACCCGGTGCTTCCACTTGACGAGGGACAGCCTGACGAGTGGGAGATCCTCGCCAAGCTTGGCTTGATCGCCGCTGGCCTCGGGCCCGACGCCGAGCCAGCGATGGCCGACGAGATGGGTCTCGCCGGAATGGTGCGCAGTTCGGTCAATGATGAGAACTCGCCGATTCACGGCCGCGATGCCGACGAGATTCTCGCAGCGCTCGGCGCCGAGGCTGGCCCCGCAAGAATGCTGGACTTCATGCTGCAAACCGGCCCATTCGGGGAAGCGTTCGGCGCCAACCCCGGGGGAGCAAGCGTGGCGTTGCTGCGCGCGAACCCTCACGGTGTGGACTTCGGAGCGCTGGAGCCACGGTTGCCCGAAATTCTGCGCACGCCGTCGGGTGCGATTGAGCTTGACCATCCGGTGCTGATCGCCGACTTGCTGCGGCTGGAGCGCTCAATGCTGGAGGCAGCGGCCGCCAGCGAGCAGCCCCTGGTGTTGGTCGGCCGCCGTCACCTGCGCAGCAACAACTCCTGGATGCACAATATCGAGGTGTTGGTGAAGGGCAAGCCACGCTGCACGCTGCATGTGCACCCCGACGATGCCGTGCGCTACGGCCTCACCGATGGTGGTGTGGCACGCGTGACCAGCCGCGTTGGAACCGTGGATGCGGCCGTCGAGGTCACCGACTCAATTCGTCCGGGTGTGGTGAGCCTGCCTCACGGCTGGGGTCACGGGCAGCCGGGGACCAACATGCGTGTCGCTGCCGAGCGCGCAGGGGTGAACAGCAACATTCTGGCTGACCACGAGGCGATGGATCCGTTGAGCGGTACTTCAGTACTCAACGGCATCCCGGTTTCCCTGGAGCCGGCAACCGTTTGACGGCCCGCTGAGACGGTCGTTCCACTCGGTTTTCGCGAGCCTGTGGATATGTGGACAACAGGCTGCGTAGTAACCCCCTGTTCACACAGCGTTTCACAACGATCCCCAGAGTAATTCACACGGTTGTACCCCTTCCTCCCCACAGGGTAAGCACCGTATTGTGTCGTCCGTAGCTGGCAGCGGTGCAAGGGCGCGGATGGACAGTGACACACCAAAAGGCACTCATCCGCTCGAGCGGTCCAATGGTGTTTCTCTGTGGGGGCACGGTTTCCCGAACCTGCGTCCCTTGCACCGCCTGCCACGTCACCTGCGGTGATGCAAAATTTGAGTGGAATAACCTCATCAGGAGCAGGTTGGTCATTGACACGGGTGTAACTACAGTGCTGTAATCCTCCCTACCACTTGTGGTGCTCCGGGCAATGGGGGCATTGCACACACCACATGTTGTGGTTGCGCCTGACCGTTCACTTTCGGCGATTCGACCCCAACGGTCGGTTTCTGTCGTAACGCTCAGTTGTCAACCAATCAAGTCGAAACTCGGTCAGTCAGCCACCCAGCAAGTCGGTCACCCAGCCAAGTCGTTCACCCAGCAAGTCGTTCACCCAGCAAGTCACCAAGTCGTCTCGCTCTGCAAGTCGAATCCCATCTGTAAGAAGTATCAAGGAGTACTGCATGTCACTGGCGCCGGATCGCCTCTCAATCGGGATTACCCGCCACTTCACCGCGCCGGGGGTCCATCCCTACGATGAGGTCGAGTGGGAGCATCGTGATGCACGCATCTCCAACTGGAAAGACGGCACCGTTGCGTTCGAGCAGCTGGGCGTCGAGTTCCCCACGAACTGGTCGCTCAACGCCACCAACATCGTGGCCCAGAAGTACTTCCGCGGCACGCTTGGCTTGCCCGAGCGTGAGTGGTCGCTGCGCCAGGTCATCGACCGGGTCTCCGACACCATCACCACGTGGGGCAGCGAGGGCGGCTACTTCGCCGACCAGGCCGAGGCTGACGCATTCACCAACGAGATGAAGTACATCCTTGTCACCCAGCGCGCTGCGTTCAACAGCCCGGTGTGGTTCAACATCGGTGTGAAAGGTGTGCCCCAGCAGGCCAGTGCCTGCTTCATCCTGGCCGTCGACGACACGATGGACGGCATCCTCAATTGGTACCGCGAGGAAGGCACCATCTTCAAGGGTGGCTCCGGCTCGGGTATCAACCTGTCCAACATTCGCAGCAGCTACGAGCTGCTCAACGGCGGCGGCACGGCCAGCGGCCCGGTCAGCTTCATGCGTGGCGCCGATGCCTCGGCCGGCACCATCAAGAGCGGCGGTAAGACCCGTCGTGCCGCAAAGATGGTCATCCTCAACGTCGATCACCCCGACGTCGAAGAATTCATCTGGTGCAAGGTCAAAGAAGAGCGCAAGGCTCGCGTGCTGCGCGACGCCGGCTTCGACATGGACCTTGACGGGTCGGACAGCTTCAGCATCCAGTACCAGAACGCCAACAACTCGGTGCGCGTCAGCGACGACTTCATGCAGGCCGTGCTCGACGACGCCGACTGGGACTTCAAGGCGGTCATCGGCGGCCAGACCGTGCGCACCGTGCGTGCCCGCGACCTGTGGCGCGACATTGCCCAGGCCAGCTGGGAATGCGCCGACCCGGGCCTGCAGTTCGATACCACGATCAACAAGTGGCACACCGCTCACGCCACGGGCCGCATCAACGGCAGCAACCCGTGCAGCGAGTACATGCACATCGACAACTCGGCATGCAACCTGGCCAGCATCAACTTGCTGCACTACCTCGACGAGGACGGCGAGTTCGATGTGGATGCGTACATGCACACCATCGAGGTCATGTTCACCGCGCAGGAGATCTTGGTCGGCCGCGCCGATTACCCGACGGAGAAGATCGGCGAGAACAGCCGCAAGTTCCGTCAGCTCGGTCTCGGCTACGCCAACCTCGGCGCGACGCTGATGGCACTTGGCCTGCCGTACGACAGCGAAGAGGGCCGGGCCTGGGCCGCGGCACTCACTTCGTTGATGACCGGCCACGCCTACGCCACCAGCGCGCGCACTGCCAGCCGCATGGGGCCGTTCTCCGGCTTCTCGGAGAATGAAGTGCACATGCTCAACGTGTTGCGCATGCACCGCGATGCGCACACCACCATTGCCAGCCACACCGGCGTGCCCGCGGAGCTGGTCGCTGCCGGCCAGGCCGCGTGGGAATCCGCCGTGCGTGACGGCGAGGAGTACGGCGTGCGCAACGCGCAGGCCAGCGTGTTGGCGCCCACGGGCACCATCGGCCTGATGATGGACTGCGACACCACCGGCATCGAGCCCGACCTCGGCCTGTGCAAGATGAAGAAGCTCGTCGGCGGTGGCACGATGACCATCGTCAACCAGACGATTCCTCGTGCGCTTCGCAAGCTGGGCTACTCGCCGGTGCAGGTCGACGAGATCGTTGCCTACATCGACACCGAGAAGAGCATCCTCGGTGCGCCGCACCTGGCCGCCTCACACGTGGCCGTGTTCGCCTGCAGCATGGGCGACAACACCATCCACTACGAGGGTCACGTGCGGATGATGGGCGCCGTCCAGTCGTTCATCTCGGGCGCCATCTCCAAGACCGTCAACATGCCCGAAGAGGCAGAGGTCGAAGATGTGGAAGCGCTGCACCTGCTGTCGTGGCAGCTGGGCCTGAAGGCTGTCGCCATCTACCGCGACAACTGCAAGGTCGGCCAGCCGCTCAGCACCGCCAAGAAGGAAGGTGCTGCCGAGGGCTCCACCGTGTCGTTGAACGGCACTGCAGTCGCGGCCGAGGTGGTCGAGCGCATCGTCGAGAAGATCGTGCACCAGCCGATTCGTCAGAAGCTGCCGCGCAGCCGTCGTGGTCGCACGTTCGAGTTCCGCGTCGCCGACTGCAAGGGCTTCGCCACGATCGGCGAGTACGACACTGGCCAGCCGGGTGAGATCTTCCTGACCGTGTCGAAGCAGGGCAGCACGCTCAGTGGCATCATGGATGCGTTCGCGAAGAGCATCAGCTACGGCTTGCAGTACGGCGTGCCGTTGCGTGCGTTCGTGGAGGCCTTCACCAACATGCGCTTCGAGCCGGCTGGCATGACCGACGACCCCGACATCCGTTTCGCGTCGTCGATCATGGACTACCTGTTCCGTCGTCTGTCGTTGGAATACATGACCTACGACGAGCGTGCCGAGATGGGCATCTTCTCGATCGACGAGCGCCTGCAGCCCACGCTGCCCGGCGTGGATGAGAGCGTGTGGGAGACCCGTACGGGCAGCGAGATGGTCTCGGATCCCAAGACGATCCCGTCGGCCGAAGACTTGCTGGTGCAGATGGAGCTCGGTGTGGCTCCGGCCGCCCCGAACAACGACGTCACCAACCCCGGCGGCGTAGCTCGCACCGAACTCACGTCGAAGCCCGCGGTGCGTCACAGCGACTCACCGATGTGCATGCAGTGCGGTGTCCAGATGATCCGTGCCGGCAGCTGCCACGCCTGCCCCAGCTGCGGCAGCACCAGCGGCTGCAGCTGAGGGTTCTGCATGAGGATGCCATGGGGCCTCAAGCCCCAGCGATGTTCGGCTGCGGCGCAGTCGGCCATCAAGTCCAAGAAACTCGACGAAGGGGAGGCCGAGAGGGTCTCTCCTTCGCTCTGCCTATAGATGTAGTGCGCGAAATGGCCCCCGATGAGATGCAACTCACCGGGGGCCCGGTTGCCAAGTCCTTCTCAGTCCGTGGGCCACTGTGCTTCCAGCGGCGAGAACGTTGCGCCCCAGTTGAATCTCGCACCTGACCAGCGGCGCGGTACAGTTCGCTATGAGCGAGAACCCGCAGGTGACTGTGTGGAACGAGGATGTGGGGTCGGCTTGGGTGACCTATGCCGATCACTTTGACGCCACGCTGGAGCACTTCGGTGAGGCAGCGCTTGCGGCGCTGAGCGTGCATTCCGGCGAGCGTGTCGTCGACATCGGCTGTGGTGCCGGCGCGACCACGTTGCGACTCGCCGCAGCGGCCGCGCCGGCGGCAGTCCTCGGAGTCGATCTTTCGAAGCCGATGCTGGGGTTGGCAAGGCAGCGGGCAACCGCTGCTGGCCTCACCAACGTGACGTTCGCCGAGCATGACGTGGAGGCAGAGCCGTTCGGGTCGGGCGTGGTCGACGCGGCCTACTCGCGGTTCGGTGTGATGTTCTTCGAGCAGCCCGTGCGGGCATTCACGCACGTCCGCGAGTCGCTCGTCCCCAGCGGACGACTTGGCTTCGTCTGCTTCCAGTCGCCGTTCGACAACCCGTTCATCCTCGTGCCCACGATGGCGGCAGCGCCGATCCTGAAGATGAGCCTGCCCACTTCGCCCACCGCACCAAGTCCGTTCGCGTTCGCCGACCCGATGCGCATCACAGAGATTCTGACGAGCGCGGGCTTCGGGTCTGTCGTGATCGAACCTGGCCCCACATCCGCCCTACTTGGCGCAGCCGACGACCTCCCGGCGATGGCGCTGCGCTTGCTGGAACAGAACCCGACGATGGCAGCACTCTTCGCGGTGGCGACGTCAGAGGTTCAGGCCGAGGCTGTCGCGGCGACGGCCGCTGCCCTCGCACCGCATGTCGCGCACGGCATGGTGACCTTGGGGGCGGCCACGTGGGTTGTCACCGCGACTGCGGGATGACGCTCAGAGTTGCGTCGACTGGCTGATCTCGTGTTGGTGCACGCTGGCCGACAGGATGACTGCCGTTTGCTCCGATGACGGGCCCGAACCGCGGAAGACTTCCACCGCGCTGACGGATTCCCACTGTTCGAAGACGTTGACGCGACCTGGGTCGATTGCGTCCGCGGAGAGGTGAAAATTGAGGCAACCGGGTGCTTGCCGGGCGGCGACGATCACTTCGACGCACGACTCGAGATACGCAGCGCGCTCCGCAGGGTCGACGTCAAGACTCCCAGAGACGATGATCACGCACACATGTTTACCATGACGCGCTACGAGCGGTATGAACCTAGGAAGCGCTCGACGCCGAACTGAGCCAGTTCGGGGAGATGGTCGGAGCCCCTTTCGCTTTTGCCTTCGCAACTCTGTCTGACCCTTCTGACATGCTGTGTTCCAGCACAAGTCGAAAATAGTAAGGTATGGTTGCGAACGCTAGTTCGTCGTAGTAGGTTGCCGATATGGACGCAACCGCTGCGCATCTGCTGGTCGACTCGATCGGGTCAACGCCATCGGAGCGCGCGGGTCTGTTACGGGTGGTGAAGGAC
>JANOYI010000403.1:0-2369 GCA_031428795.1 Ilumatobacteraceae bacterium
CCCCTGACGTCACCAGCACGCAGATCCACCTCCTGGCCACCGAGTCGGCGTGCACCGGCGGGTCGATGATGGGTGAGCGCCTGCTCGGCCCACAGGTCGTTGAGACTGGCGACGACGTGCGGATCGTGTTTGCGGCCATCCCACTGGTCGGCGGGCAGAACTGTCCTGGCAATCCACCGACCGCAGTCACCATCACGCTCGAGCGTCCACTCGGTGACCGAGTGCTGATCGACGGCCTCTTCATCGACCCCCTGAGCGAGCTCGCCCCTCCCAAGTCCTGACCCTCATTCACCACTCGCCTCCGCGCCCGATACATGACGTGCGACACACGACGCCTACGGTTCAAGGTCTATGAGTTCCCCTCAGTTTTCGGTCGCAGAAGTTCATGAAGCGATCGCCGGCAGCCGTCCCGATGACGTGTGCCTGGTCTACCGCGACCGACGCCTGACGTGGGGTGAGCTGACCAACCGCACTCGCCGTCTCGCCAATCATCTGATTGCGCAGGGCCTCGGCTGCCATACCGAGCGCGATCAACTGCAGGGTCACGAGAGCGGGCAAGACCATCTCGCGATCTATCTCCACAACGGCAACGAGTACCTGGAGGCGATGCTCGGTTCGTTCAAGGCGCGGGTCGCCCCCTTCAACGTGAACTACCGCTACGTGGCCGAGGAACTGCAGTACCTGCTCAACGACTCGCAGGCCACTGCCATCGTCGTGCACAGCCAATTCACAACGACGCTCGCCGAAGTGCTTCCCGACCTGCCGCGACTGCGTGTCATTTTGCAGGTGGACGACGAGTCGGGCCTGCCGCTGCTGCCCGGCGCTGTCTGGTACGAGGATGCATTGGCCGACGCCTCGGCCGACCGGCCCGCCGTCGATTGGAACCCTGACGACCTTTACATCCTCTACACCGGCGGCACCACTGGTATGCCCAAGGGTGTGCTGTGGCGCAACGCCGACGCAAATGTCGAATGCTTCGGCGGCAGCAGAGCCGACACGCTCGACGCCATCCTCGCCGAGGCCACCGGTGGCCTCAAGGCGCTGCTCGCTCCCCCGTTCATGCACGGCGCCGGCCACTGGATGAGCTTTCGCACATGGAACACGGGGGGCACGGTGTTCGTCCAGCACAACACCGAGCGCCTCGACCCCGACGACGTGTGGTCGATGGTGGAGCGCGAGCAACTCAATTTTCTGCTCATCGTCGGCGATGCGTTCGGGCGCCCGCTACTCGACCAGCTCGAAAAGGCCAACTACGAGTTGTCGTCGCTGACCGTCCTGCTCTCCGGCGGCGCGGCGCTGAGCGCCGGCCTCAAGGAACAGTTCCTCCAGCACCTCCCCACCTTGATGATCGTCGACGGGCTGGGCTCGTCAGAGGCGGGCGGCCAGCTGTCGCATGTGTCGGTCGGCGCCGGCGCGACGACGGGTACCTTCCCCATCAGCCCCGGCAATCACGTGCTCAGCGACGACCTCACCAGCGAGTTGGGTGCGGGCGACGAGGAGCTGGGCTGGCTGGCCAAGAGCGGTCGACTGGCACTTGGCTATCTCGGTGACGCTGCGAAGACAGCCCGCACCTACCCCGTCGTCGATGGTGTGCGTTATGCGGTGCCAGGCGACCGCGCACGGCTACGAGTTGACGGCATCATCGAGCTGCATGGCCGCGATTCGGTCACCATCAACTCCGGCGGCGAGAAAATCTTCGCCGAAGAGGTCGAGGCGGCCCTCAAGGCGCACCCTGCGGTCTACGACTGCGTGGTTGCAGGTCGACCCAGCGAACGCTGGGGCAACGAGGTGGTCGCCATCGTGCGCGTTCGCGATGGCTTCGAAGTGGACGACGCAGGCCTACGAGCCGAAGCCGAGAACCACATCGCGCGGTACAAGCTGCCCAAGGCGTTCGTCTATGTCACCGAGGTTGTCCGCAGCCCGGCCGGCAAAGCCGACTATCGCTGGGCCAAGCAAACTGCGGTCGACGCAGCGACGTGATCTGGTCGTTCCAGGGCTGGCGAGTCGTAGCCTCTGCAGCGTGAGCGAACGTACGTGGGACCGCGAGACGCTGCCCGAAGGTGAAGAGAAGGTGCGGGCCGTTCGTGAGATGTTCGATGCGATCGCACCGCGCTACGACCTCGTCAACCGTGTGATGACCTTCCGGCTCGACGTGCGCTGGCGTCGCAAGGCCGTCCAGCGTCTGGCACTGCCTGCCGGTAGCACGGTCATCGACCTCGCCGCTGGCACAGGCGACCTGTGCATCGATCTGCGCAAGGCTGGCCACCGCCCGATTGCGTTCGACCTCAGCTTCGGCATGTTGGTTGCGGATCGCAGCGCCAGTCCGCGAGTGCAGGCCGACATCCTGCGGCTACCGCTGGCCGATGGCA
>JANOYI010000404.1:0-1965 GCA_031428795.1 Ilumatobacteraceae bacterium
TTCGTGAAGGTTGTCGATGCCATCGGCGGGATCACCATCGACATCGACAAGGAACTGCCGATGCCCAGCAAGTTGCGCTGTTCGAACTACCGACTCACCCCAACCATCGGCCCCGGCGAGACCTTCATGGACGGCACGAAAGCGCTCGGTTACGTGCGTTCGCGCACTGGCGACAGCGACTACCAGCGCATGGACCGGCAGCGCCTGCTCCTCCAAACCATCGCCGACGAAGTTGGCATCGATGACCTCGTTCTCCGCTTCGGTGAGCTGTCCGCGGCAGTCACGGACAACGTGCAGACATCAATGACCGTCGAGGAAGCACGCACGTTGCTCGCGACACTAAAAAACAGCGAGCAAGAGTTCGACTCGGTGGGTTTGAGTCCACCGTTGGTGGAGCCGGCAGATCCCGATTACGCGGCCGTCAAGGCGCTCCTTCAGAAGGTGCGCGTCGCGCTCTCCACCGGCGCATCGCTCGACCTGCCGACAGAGACCACCGAGCCGACCAACTAGGTACCTGAACGGCTAGATCAGCAGACCTCGTCGCCGGGCAGCGTTGCAATCACGGCGAGTTGGTACACAAGGTCGTTCTCTTCGAAGAACGTCAGCTGCGTTGCGCTCGCGAAGAGTGCGTCGACTTTCACCGCTGGCACAGTCGCGCATTCGGTCGAGTCGGCGAGCACTACGCCGGTCTCGTCGGGCCAGGCAACGATGGTCGGCGAAGGTTCGGTCCACTGCGTCGGGTCCACCACCATCGCCTGGAAGCGGTAGCTCTCTGCCACTATCGGCCCACCATCGTCGACATTCTCGACTCCCACCGCTGCGGGCAGGTTGACCAGCAACTCAACGAACTCCTGCAGGCTCTCGCGTGCGGGGGTGCTCGGGCCGCCATCGGGCGAATCCATGCCAAGCGCATAGACCCGATGCTCGTAGGTCACGCCGTTGACGGTGAGAGTGACGACGGTGTCGGGTGCGTCAGCGATGAGGGCGTCGCCCGGTGACGAGTAATCCGGAATGGCACCAAGCAGGCCAGCAAGATCGGCCAGCTTGACGACCTTCTGGATTCCGTCGGCGGTGATACTGCCCTCGATGATGGCGGGCAACAGCGCCCCGGGGTACTGCAGCGTCGTCGCACCCTGCGTGAACGTGCGACCGTCGCCCGCGATGAGCAGCGTCGGGGCGTGAATGAACTGACTTCCGGGGGTGGTGAAGCCACCCTCGTATCCAATTCGGAGCACCACCGCGTCAGCGTCGGTCGGAACGGCGTACCCGCCACTGCCTTGACTGTCGTTACCTTGCTGGTTGCTTTGCACGCTGTCGTCACCACAGGCGGCGACGAGGGCAGCGAGGGCGGGGGTCCCGATGAGAACGGTGAGGAAACTTCGACGGTTCATACTCTCTTCGACGTCTGCAGTGTCGAACTGGTTCCCGAGATCAGCTGAGGTGATCGCCGGCAAGAAGGCGAGCCTGCTGGGCGGCCTCGACGTGCCGCACTCCTTGAGCTACATGCCCGATGTCGTGAGCACGTTGGTCACCATCGCCAACGATGAGCGGGCATGGGGAAAGGCGTGGCATGTGCCCAACGCCCCGGCGAACACACAACGAGAAACCGTTCAGGCGTTTGCGCACGCCGCAGGCACAACAGCCAAGGTGGGCGCTGTCCCGAAGGTCGCACTGTCGGTCCTCGGCATTGCTGTGCCGATGATGCGCGAACTGAAGGAGACATGGCACCAGTGGGCCGACCCGTGGGTCACCGACAGCACACTCACCGAGCAGACCTTCGGCCTCCGCGCGACCTCACTGGAGGAAGGGGCAGCGGCCACCATCGCATGGTGGCGTCAGCGGTCATAGTTCGCTGCCTGACGGGTTCGTCCGCGGCAAGGTCGTGAGGACGACTTCACACAGCGTTCACACTCGGGCAATAGGGCTGAAATCGCCTCTCGGCAGCATGTCAGCGCACCTTCCCAC
>JANOYI010000405.1:0-6345 GCA_031428795.1 Ilumatobacteraceae bacterium
CTCCAGCCTCGCCGGGCTCGACGATGTCCCTGGTGTCACTGTCAACCGCTATTGCTCGTCCAGCCTGCAGACCATCCGCATGGCCTTCCACGCCATCAAGGCCGGCGAGGGCGACTGCTTCATCGCCGGCGGTGTCGAAACCGTCAGCCGCTACGCCAGCGGCGCCAGCGACATGGCGCCGAACTCGATCTTCAAGACGCCCGGCGAGCGCACCAAGCTGCGCAGTCAGGGTGGTCAGGGTGCGTGGACCCCGCCGGTCGGCATGCCTGACATGTACATCGCCATGGGTCAGACCGCCGAGAACGTGGTCGAACTCGAAGGCATCAGCCGCGAAGAGCAGGACCGCTTCGGTGTTCGCAGCCAGAACCTGGCCGTCGCCCACGTGGAGAACGGGTTCTTCGAGCGCGAGATCAGCCCGCTCACCCTGGCCGACGGCACGGTCGTCAGCAAAGACGACGGCCCCCGCCCCGGCACCACCTACGAAGGTGTCAGCGGCCTGAAGCCGGTCTTTCGCCCCGACGGCACCGTCACCGCCGGCAACGCCTGCCCGCTCAACGACGGCGCGGCTGCCGTGCTGGTGATGAGCGATGCCAAGGCCAAGGCGCTGGGCCTCACCCCGCTCGCCCGCATCGTGTCCAGCGGCGTGTCGGGGCTCAACCCGGAGATCATGGGCCTCGGCCCCATCGAGGCCATTCGCAAGGCGCTGGCGCTGGCCGGCAAGACCATCGACGAGATCGACCTGGTCGAGATCAACGAAGCGTTCGCCGTGCAGGTCATCGGCTCGGCCAAGCACCTCGGCATCGATCTCGACAAGCAGATCAACGTGCACGGCGGCGCCATCGCCCTCGGCCACCCGTTCGGCATGACCGGTGCTCGCATCATGACCACCCTCATCAACGGCCTTCAGTGGGAAGACAAGACCTGGGGCGTCGAGAGCATGTGCGTCGGCGGCGGCCAAGGCATGGCAATGGTTGTGGAGCGTCTCTCCTAATACTGAGGTGGCCCAATTCTGGTCCGGCTCCTTCGCGCGCGAGTTCTTTGCCCATGCTCTTGAAGTCGGGTGAGGCGAGTTTCCGGACAGATCCGACGTTGCGGCTCCCGGGTCGGGAGTCCTTGAATTGGCTCAGCGACAACTTTCCTTGCACCAGGTGCAGGACAAGTTGTCGCTGAGCACAACCAAGAGTTGTCCGGTCTGGCGCGGCCGAGCCGAACCCGGCCGCCGGCTGGCTCGTTGCCCCTTCAGGAACATGGTTTGAGAGACTTGTGGCAGCGAACGTTCAGTTCGGCACCCGCGAAGGCCGCAGGCCTTGGCTGGCGGCAAGAAGCGCGAACACAACGACGCCTGCGCCGGCAATGCCGAACAAGATCTCCGAGCCCCACAGCTCGTAGATAGTGCCGGCTGCGTAGCCAGCAAAGGCTCCCACCAGGAGATTCATCGAACCGGCGAGCCCTTGCGCTGCGGCGGCGCGTCCATGCGGCGCGCCGCTGGCAACCACTGCCTGGCTGGCTGGCGAACCCAATGCCTGGATGATGCCTTCGACCGCACTCATCAAGACGATGACCAGCGGAACCGTCACGAAGCCGTAGCCGACGGTGATGGGAACGACCAACGCGGTAGCAATCAGACCGACTCGCAACGCCCCGCGGCGATCAGCAAGTCGGCCGCCGAATGAAGCGACGATGGCAAACGGGACGCCGAATGCAAGGAACGCTAACCCGATCATCGCGTTGGATGCTCCGCGGTCGGTCATGTACCTGTCGAGCGTGGCGTCGTAGAAGCCAACGGGCACGAACAGTGCGACGCTGAGGAACACGCCAGCGCGAATGCGCCGAATTCGTAGCAGGTCGAACGCGAGGCCGCTTGATGGACCGAGCGGCGGCTGCGGTAGGTCCCGGGGTAGAAGCATGAGCCCGCCCGCCAGCGCGAAGGCGCCGGCGGCGAGGAACGGGACACGGAGGCCGAACGGGCCAACCAACAGTCCGCCCAGCACCGGACCGGTGACGAAACCGGCCAGCTCCACGCCACCAAGGACGCTCAACCGATGACCAACGTTGTCGGGCTCGATGGTGACGGCAATCGCTCGCGAGGCGGGCAGAAACAGGCTGTTGGACAGCCCAACTACAGCGCGTGCAAGAACGAAGGCAATCAGCGAAGACGACAGCGCGAAGAACACGCTGCCGAGTACCGCCAACGCGAGTCCACCAATGAGGAGTGCCTTGGAATGCCCTCGGTCCGCGAGGGGAGCGAGAAAGATCTGGCCGATGAAGCCGACCAGAAAACCGGTGCCAGCAATGAGCCCCAGTCCGTAGTTGGCGAAGTTGTATTCGTCCTGAAGGTCGCTGAGCAAGGAGAAAATAACGCTGTTGGCAACGCCGATGCTGGCTGTGGCGAGAAGAAGGGGATACCAGCCAGCGATCTGCCGGCGCGTCACGCCGGCCCTTGACGGTGTGCTTCGGCCCGAACACGCACCATCTCGGGCTCGTGCGGAAGCTGCACGGCGCGAAGCACGTAGTGATCGCCACCTGCGATCAGTTCGGCAAGGCACCACCCGCCAGGTGCGTCGCATTCACCGTCTCCGATGGAGTGCAACGAGTCGACGTCGAGACCGGCGGTCTCCGCCTCAGCGTGCCACAGCGACACAAGGCCACGGCGCAGCTCGGGCTCGTCGACGAGGTCGGTGCCGTGCAGCAGCAACTCGACGGTGGTGATGGTCACGTGCTGTACCTGAGCCGCATTGACGACGTCGCCGCCGAGCTCACCGTCGAGCATGACAACGACCGGGCCACCGCCGCCGGCGACGCCGCCGACAAAGCCGTAACGAACCAGTGGTAGGCCATCGTCGTCGATGCACTCGTAGCGAACTCGGTCGCCGGGGGAGAAGATCACGACAACACCGTCACGACACTGACCCTCACGACACTGACCATCATGAGCACGTCTCTGCGAGTACGGCATCGGACAGGGCCGGCCAGAGCTTCAGCGCCTCTGCGGACCAATCATTGAACGGACGATCAGTGAGCGCAAGGCATGCGACGTGAGCTCCCGGTTCCACCCACAGGAGGGTACCCGCTCCGCCGAAATGTCCGAACGTGTCGGGCGAATTGTGAACGCCCGTCCAGTGAGGGTACTTGTTGCCACGAATCTCGGTACCCAGGCCCCACTGGCAGTCGTTGTAGCGTCCGACACCCGGCACCAGGCCCGCGAGACCAGGGAACTGAACGGTGCGGAACTGCACCGCAGTCTGGGGGCTGACGAGGCGCGGGTGCAGCAGTTCATTCACGAACAGCAGGAGGTCGTTCACGCTGCTGAGGGCACCGTGAGCGGGCGAGCCGCCCAGCACGGTCTTCGACATGCCAAGCGGAGCCAGCACTGCTTCCTGCAAATACTGGGCAAAGGGCATCTCCGCTGCGGTCGCCAGTTCGGCTGCAGCCAGCTCGATGCCGGTGTTGCTGTAGATGCGACGCACGCCGGGTCGAGCAATTGGCTCGCTGCCATCGAACGCGTAGCCACCCGCGTGCGCCAGCAGGTGGCGCAGCGTGCAACCGCGTTGGGCGATCGGTTGGTCGAGGTGCAGCGTGCCTTCCTCGCAGGCGACGAGGATTGCCCAGCTGGTCAGCATCTTCGTGATCGACGCCAACCGAAACGGTTGGTCAACCGGACCGGTGGTAGCGACGGATCCGTCGGGTCGAACCGCCGCCGCTGCCACGGTGCGGACCGGCCACTCGGCTACCAGGTTCAGCGCCTTCATGGCCGTGGTGGCGCTCAGGCCAGGCCGGTGCTGCGCAAAACCTCGGCGACGTGGAAGGCGAGGTCCAGACTCTGGCGACCATTGAGACGGGGGTCGCACACCGTTTGGTAGCGGTCGTCGAGTTGGCTGTCGAGAATCTTGTCGGCGCCACCGGTGCACTCGGTGACGTTGTCGCCGGTGAGCTCGACGTGGATGCCGCCGGGCCATGTGGATTCTGCCTTGTGCGCACGTACGAAACCGTTGATCTCGTCGCAGATGGCGCCAAACTCGCGGGTTTTGCGGCCACCGACGCTGTTGATGGTGTTGCCGTGCATCGGGTCACAGGCCCACACCACCGGGTGCCCGGCCTCGCGGACGGCACGCAGCAGCGGGCGCAACGAATCTTCCACCTTGTCGGCACCCATGCGACTGATCAGCGTCAGCCGGCCGGGAATGCGCGCCGGGTTCAGCTTCTCGCACAGCTCGAGCACGAAGCTGGCGTCTGTGGACGGCCCGACTTTGCAGCCGACAGGGTTGCCGACGCCACGCAGGAACTCGATGTGCGCTGATTCCAGCTGCCGTGTGCGCTCGCCGATCCACAGCATGTGCGCCGAGCAGTCGTACCAGGCGCCGGTGAGCGAGTCTTCCCGAGTCAGCGCTTCTTCGTAGCCGAGCAGCAGTGCTTCGTGGCTGGTGTAGATGTCAGTTTCGTGCAACTGGTGGTTGCCTTCGGTGTCGACGCCGCAGGCTCGCATGAAGCGCAACGCACGATCGATCTCGGCTGCCAACTGCTCGTAGCGCTGCCCCTCGGGACTACTCGCTACGAACTCTTGCGTCCAGGCATGCACGCGACCCAGGTCGGCGAAGCCGCCCTTGGTGAATGCGCGCAGAAGGTTCAGCGTTGCGGCCGACTGGTTGTAGGCCTGCACCAAGCGCTCGGGGTTGGGAATTCGGGCGGCTTCGGTGGGGGCGTCACCGTTGACGATGTGACCGCGGAAGCTGGGTAACTGCAGGTCGCCGACCTGCTCGAAGTTGCTGGAGCGAGGCTTTGCGAACTGGCCGGCGATGCGGCCGACCTTCACGACGGGCACGCCGAGCGAGTACGTGAGCACGACCGACATCTGCAGAATGACGCGCAACTTCTCGCGAATGTTGACAGCGCTGAACTCTTCGAAGCTCTCCGCGCAATCGCCGGCCTGCAGCAGGAACGCGTTACCAGCAGCGACTTGCGCCAGTGAATTTTGTAGCGAGCGTGCTTCGCCGGCGAAGACGAGAGGGGGATACGAGGAGATCTGCTTCAACGCACGATCGAGCTCGCCCTGATCGGGCCACTCGGGTTGCTGCTGGGCAGGCATCGCCTGCCAGGAAGAGGGTGTCCACGCTTTCGCCACGGCGCAAGCCTAACGGCGAGGTCTCGCGCCACCCCGCACGAATTCCAGCGCCCGCATCGAACGAAAAATGCAAACGCCGCGGCCTTGCGACCGCGGCGTCAACAAAAGTCTTGGATCAGAGAGTGGGAGAAGTCAGACGGCGAGGATGCGGACTGCGTCTTCACGCAGGCCAGCAACTGCCCGGCTGACCAGACGACGAGCGGCCTCGGCGGTGACGCCCAGGTTTTCGCCGACTTCACGGAAGCTCTTACGCTCACCGTCGAGCAGACCGAAGCGTGCCTCGACTGCGTAACGGGCACGCTTGTCAAGGGTGCCGAGCAGCTCGTCGAGCAGCTCGTTGTCGACCATCGACATCACGGCGTCTTCGGGGGTGCCGTCGCCGTTGGCCATCAGGTCGCCGAGGGTGGCATCGCCGTCGTCACCGATCGTCTTGTCGAGCGAGACGGGAGTGGTGAGGCGGTGCAGTTCGGCGTTGCCGACATCGAGGGTCTCGCCATCGCCGCTGGCCTGACGCAGCGCAGCGCGCAAGCTGGCCGAACGATCACCTGGGATGCGGATGAGGCTGGCCTTCTGGTCGAGTGCACGACCGATGGCCTGGCGGATCCAGAAGGTTGCGTATGTGGAGAACTTGAAGCCACGGCGCCAGTCGAACTTGTCGACTGCGTGCTCGAGACCGAGGTTACCCTCCTGGATGAGATCGAGGAGATCCATGCCCTGGGGGAGGGGATAGCGGCGAGCGATGCTCACCACGAGGCGCAGGTTGGCGCGAATAAAACGATCCTTGGCTTCTGCAGCCTTGGCCACCGAGGCCTTCAGTGCAGCGCCCTTCTCGCCGTTGGTGAGGCGCCCGGCCGCATCGCGGCCCGCCTCGATCACGCGGGAGAGCTCGCGCTCTTCTTCCGCATTCAGTAGCGACACCTTTCCGATGTCGTTCAGGTACAATCCGATGGAGTCATTCATGTCAGTTGGTCTCAACTCTTTGGTTCGTCGTCAGATTCCGGGGCGAGGTGTGTCGTTCGGCACAAGACCGGCGACGTGCCTCAGACAGGGGCGCATAGAAGTACCCGAGAAAGGCACCTGTGCAACCCAATCCTTCGGGGGGTCCGTATTGGGGGGACATGTAATAGTACTACATCGGTCGCTTCTTGTCCTGTCAGAAGTGAACTTGCCGGTTTCCTGACGATTCTGCGCGACCGATCTGTCGTGCGGCCGTACCAGCCGCCGCG
>JANOYI010000406.1:0-5898 GCA_031428795.1 Ilumatobacteraceae bacterium
GGGTGGTCGCCGGGTTGTGTCGCTCCTGGCCGACGCGCTGCACGAGGAACTCGGTTGATGGCCCGCGCATCCGACCCGCAACGTGAATTGCCCGAACTGTTCACCCGCTCCGGTGGCCGCCGCGTCGTGTCGCTACTGGCCGACGCGCTGCACGAGGAACTCGGCTGATGGCCCGCGCATCCGACCCCCGACGTGAGCTGGCCGAGCTGCTGAGCGCGAATGAAATGATCGTTGTCTGCGGCAGCGGCGGCACCGGCAAGACCACCATCGCCGCTGCCCTCGGTGCACAGGCGGCCGCAGTGGTGGGTGGCCGCGTGCTCGTCCTCACCGTCGACCCAGCGAGGCGCCTGGCCACAGCCTTGGGCCTGGGCACAACGTCGCTCGGCAACACGGCCGTGAAGGTGCCCGCGGCCGCGTTCGAAGCGGCTGGGCTGGAATGTCGCGGCGAGCTCTGGGTGGCCATGCTGGACACCAAGTCCGGCTGGGACGAACTCATCCGCCGCCACGCACCCGACGCGAAGCTGCGCGACACCGTTCTGGCCAATCCGCTCTACCGCAACATCACCGGTCGCTTCGTCAACAGCCACGACTACCTGGCAATGGAGCAGCTCTACGACCTCCACGCGTCCGGCCAGTACGACCTGGTCGTCATCGATACGCCTCCGTCAAGGAACGCGCTCGATCTGCTGGACGCCCCTGGACGCATGCGCGAATTCTTCGGCAGCCGCTTGCTGAAGTGGCTCACCGTGCCCTATCGGTCGCGGCTGTTCACGATTGCCTCCAAGCCGTTCTATCAAGTGGCCGATCGCATTCTCGGCTCACGATTCCTGCAGGACATCGCCGAGTTCTTCGTGCTGTTCCAGACGATGGAAGCCGGTTTCGTCGCCCGTGCCAAGGAGGTCGAGCGACTGCTCACCGACGACGGAACCGCCTTCATCGTGGTCAGCACCCTCGAAGCAGCGCCGGCGCGAGAGGCACGCTTCCTCGCCGACGAACTGCACCAGCGGCGCATGCCGCTGGGCGCGTTGGTCTTGAATCGCACACTGCCGGCAGACGTACGCCAACCCGCTGCCTCGAGAGCTGCAACCGCGCTCGCCGGTGCCGCCGACCGGCCGGCGTTGCTGGCCGACCTCGCTGCGACGACGGGGTGCGACGAAGCCGCGATTCAGCACGTGCTGGCCGAAGTGGCCGGCAGGTTCCGCGACGTCACCGTGGTCGCCGGGCGCGAGGCGGAACGTCGGCGCGAGTTGGAGGCGGTGGTGCCGCTGACAGCAGTGGTGCCCACGATGCCGGCCGACGTGCACGATCTGGTCGGCCTGCTGGCCATCGGGCAGCACCTTTTGGGACGCGGAAACCGCTAGCACCCCCTGCGTACGTGGCACACTCAATGTCCATGGCCACCCTTGGCGAGATCACACGACAGCACACGGACCTGAACCGGGACCAGATCGATCATCTGCAGCGCTTGATCGGCGAGTGGGGCCTACTGGCCGACCTCAGCTTCGCTGACCTGCTGCTCTATGTGCCCGGCTCGGACGGGAAGTGGTACGTGGTCGCCCATGTGCGCCCGGCCACCGGCCAGACGATCTACCACTACGACTATGTCGGCACCGCCGCCGCCGGCCAGGAGCTGCCGCTGCTGACAAAGGCCTACGACGAGGGTGAGATCGTTGAGGGCGAATTGGTCGTGGAGGGCATGCCCGATCCGGTGCGGATGATGGCTGTGCCGGTGCGCGCAGGCGACCATGCGATCGCTGTGCTGACGCGTGAATGGTCCAGCCGGTCGAGCCGTCAACCCGGCGAGCTGGAGCGCACATACGTCGGTCTGTTCCAACGGTTTGCATCGATGATCGCCGAAGGGTCGTTTCCCTTCCAGGGTCCGGTGGCCGACAGCAGCGCGGCCCCACGCGTGGGTGACGGTGTGATGGCGCTTGATGAGGAAGCGCGTGTCCGCTACGCGTCGCCCAACGCAGTGTCGGCGCTGCACAGGGTCGGTATTGGCGCCAACGCAGTCGGCATGCGACTGGCCGAGTTGGGCTTCAACGACAGCCCGGTGCGCCTGGCGTACGAAACGAAGCTGCCCGTGATCGAGGAGTTCGAGCAGACCGCCGACGTGATTCTGCTGGTGCGTTGCATGCCGGTGCTGGCAACGGGGCAGGGGCAGGACAGCGCCGTCACCGGCGGCCTGCTGCTGGTGCGCGATGTCACCGAGGTGCGCAAGCGCGACAAGTTGCTGCTGTCGAAGGACGCCACCATTCGCGAGATTCACCACCGGGTGAAGAACAACCTGCAGACCATCTCGTCGCTGTTGCGGTTGCAGGGTCGCCGTCTGAACTCGGAAGAAGCAAAGGCTGCCATCGCCGAGAGTGTGCGCCGCATTCGCACCATCGCACTCGTGCACGAGACACTGTCGCGCGAGCCCGGTGACGACGTTGCGTTCCTCGAGATCGTTCGCCCGCTACTGCGCCTGGCTGAGGAGGGCTTGCAGTCGCCCGACCGGCCCGTGCGGTTCACGGTGCAAGGCGAGGGCGGACGACTGCCCAGCACCATTGCCACCCCGTTATCGGTCGTGCTCACAGAGCTGCTGCAGAACGCTGTCGACCACGGGTTCCCCGAGGGCAGCGCCGGTGGCGACGTCGTTGTGGTGTTGGACAACTCGGACGGTGCATTGAAGATCCGTGTGATCAACGATGGCCGCAGTCTGGAGCCCGGCTTCGAGCTCAACAAGGCAACAGGCCTGGGGTTGTCGATCGTGCGCACGCTGGTCACCACAGAACTGGACGGCACCATCACCATGCGCGCCGGTCAATCCGACGACTTTGCGGGCGTCGGTCTCGGCGACCTGCCAAGGGGCACCGGCACCGTCGTCGACCTCACCGTCCCCGTCTGACGGCAGTCAAACTCCGTTTGACGTAAAAGTGTCGGCGGTAGAGGCCCAGGTCAGGGTCCGACAGGGTTGACGTAAAACCGGGTCAGGCGGGGCGCCGGCTCGACAAGCCGCTTTGACGTCACAGCGTCGGAGGTAAAGGCCCAGGTCAGGGTCCGACAGTGTTTTCGTAAATCCTTCTCAGGCGGGGCGCCGGCTCGACAAGCCGCTGTGACGTAATAGCGTCGGCGGTGAAGGCCCAGGTCACAGGCCGACAGGGTTGACGTAAAATTGGTTGGGGGCGACGGTCAGAGGTCGACGAGGATGCGTTCGCGGCCGGCCATGCGGCGGCGAAGATTGCGACGCTCCTCTTCGGAGGTGCCGCCCCAGATACCGGAGTCCTGGTTTGTTTCCAGCGCGTACTCCAGGCAGTCGGTCTGCACGGGGCATTCGCCGCAAACTTCCTTGGCCCGGTCGATCTGCACGAGCGCGTAGCCGGTAGTGCCCACCGGGAAGAACAAGTCAGGGTCGGTATCACGGCAGATGGCGAGTCGTCGCCAGGTGTAGTCAGCATTCGCCAGTGCAAGACTTGAAGCCGGAATTGTCACTTGTTCACTCCAATGATCGCCAGCGGCCCGGCGATCCGATCGATGTGGATTGTGAGCGTTTTCACGTTCGTGGGAACGGTAGGTAACAATTGCGTGCATGGCAAGGGGACAATGGCCCAACTCCATACTTCGTGGCGATAGGGGGTATCTATGCAACACATGACTGCCGTTGGGGATGCAGGTCCAGTATCGGTGCAAGTGATGGCCCATCGTGGGGCCAGTAGGGCCGAGCCGGAGAACACTCTGGCGGCCTTCCGACGCGCCGGTGAAATGGGCAGCGATGCCGTTGAGCTGGACGTTCGTCGCACCAAGGACGGTGTTTTGGTGATCCACCACAACCCGCACCTACCCGACGGGAGACTGGTCGCGGCCATCGCATACGCCGATCTGCCGGAATCGGTGCCCACCCTTGGCGACGCGCTCGACGCGTGCGCCGGCATGTGGGTGAACGTCGAAATCAAGAACGACCCCGAGGAACCCGACTTCGACCCCTCCGACATGATCGCCGACGAGACCCTTGCGCACCTGCTGGCACGAAATGACGACGAGCGCTGGCTGATCTCGTGTTTCCGCATCGAAACCGTCGATCGCTGTCGGGCGATTGCGCCCCAGATCAAGACCGCGTGGCTCTGCGTGGATGCGCCGCAGGGCGTAGCCGACACGCTGGTCAAGAAGGGCCACCATGCGCTGCACCCGTGGGTGAAAATTCTCACCCGCGAAACGATCGACGCGTGCCACGCAGCCGGCGTGCAAGTGAACACATGGACATGTGACGATCCTGTGCGCATGGCCGAGCTGATCGAGTGGGGTATCGACGGCATTTGCACCAACCTTCCCGACGTCGCGCGTGCCGTGGCAGGTGAGGCGATCACGGGCTGATACTTCCGTCAGGCACGCCCCCGCGATATGCGCAACGATGGTGCATGAGCAGACAAGAGTTCGACGTCATCGTCATCGGGTTGGGGCCGGGTGGCGAGGATCTCGCCGGCCAGTTGGCTGCCTCGGGCCGGCAAGTCCTCGGCATCGAAAGCCACCTCGTTGGTGGGGAGTGCCCGTACTACGGGTGCATTCCGTCGAAGATGATCATCCGGGCAGCCGACCTGCTACAGGAAGGCCGGCGCATCAACACGATGGCCGGAACAGCGGTCATCACGCCCGACTACTCGATCGTCGCCGACCGAATCCGCGACGAAGCCACCGACGACTGGAACGACCAGGTCGCAGTTGACCGTTTCGTTGGCAAGGGCGGCACCTTCGTGCGAGGCCGCGGACAGCTTGATGGACCCGGGCGAGTGGCGGTGGGCGAAGAGACCTATGCGGCACGACTTGGTGTGGTGTTGGCCACCGGAACGTCGCCAGCGATCCCGCCAGTGCCTGGTCTCGCCGAGGCTGCACCGTGGACGAACCGTGATGTCTTCAAGATCCGCGAGGTGCCTGAGTCGTTGATCGTGATCGGCGGCGGGGCGATTGGATTGGAGCTGGCGCAGGCCTTCTCCCGGTTCGGTTGCATGGTCACCGTTGTGGAAGCGCTCGATCGGGTCCTTGCTCCCGAGGAGCCCGAGTCCAGCGAACTGGTGGCAAAGGTCCTGCGCGCCGAAGGCATTGACATTCGAACCGGCTCGGCCGCAGGCTCCGTCTCGCGCGGCGCCGACGGTGTGTTGCTGACGTTGGCCGACGGCAGCGAGATTCGAGCGGACGAGATACTCGTGGCGGCTGGCCGTACGCCGAACCTGCGCGGTATTGGCCTCGACTCTGTGGGGCTGGACGAAAAGGCGCGACCGACGTTCACTGTCGACGAGCGCATGCGGGTGAATGGCGTCGACGGACTGTGGGCTATCGGTGACATCGCCGGCAAGGGTGCCTTCACCCACATGGCGGTGTATCAAGCGGGCGTCGCGTTCGACGACATCACCGGTGTGTCGTCACCACGGCTTGCGCAGGATCACGCCGTATCACGCGTGACCTTCACCGACCCCGAGGTCGGTTCGGTCGGAATGACCGAAGCGCAGGCGCTCGCTGCTGGTCTGAACGTGAAGGTTGGGTCCGCGAACAGCGCGACGTCCAGCCGCGGCTGGCTACACGGCGAGGGCAACGAAGGCCTGATGAAGCTGATCGTCGATGCCGACAAGGGGATACTCGTCGGTGCAACTTCCGTTGGCCCGCGCGGAGGCGACGTGCTGTCGATGTTCAACCTCGCGGTTCATGCCCGAGTCCCGGTCGCGCAGCTGCAATCGATGATCTACGCCTACCCGACGTTCTACCGCGGTGCCCTGGACGCCCTCACCGATCTGTGACCGCCCGACACTTCGTGCGAGGATGACGCGATGTTTCGTCATGTGGTGATGTTCAGTTGGAACGAGACCGTCGATGCGGCGCACGTGCAGACCGTGGCGCAGCAGTTGGATGCGTTGAAGGCGCTCATCC
>JANOYI010000407.1:0-4239 GCA_031428795.1 Ilumatobacteraceae bacterium
TCGGTTACCGGCGGTGTCGTTGTACCAGTGGACACGCCACAGGTTGCGAGGGTCCGGCCCGTTCTTGTCGGCATCGCCGACCAGGGCCGCATCAATCGTCGACGGGTCGGCAAGCTGTGCGAACGTCGGCAACGTGATGCCAACGTCTTTGAACCGGCCGATGCTGTTGGCCAATGCCGCTTCGTCGACCACGCGGTCTGCCAAGCCGAACTGATTCTCGAGTGCGTGTGCGATCGGGTCAGTGCCGGCGGAAACAGTCATGCTTGACATTTTGTCAAACCTAACGACTTGCCGCGTCATCTTCAGTCGATGGCCTACCGCAGACCTCAGCGGGAGGCATGACCGAAACCCTGCTCGCGTGCACGCAGGACGGCGTCGACTCGGTCCGCCGCCCCCATCTTCACGACGATGTGCGAAATGTTATTGCGCACCGTCTTGGGCGACAGGTCGAGCCGCCGGGCGATCGTTCCAGTGGGCAGGCCCGACGCCAGCAGTTCGAGAATCTCCACTTCGCGCGGCGTGAGTCCGTGCGACGGCACCGCCACTCGCGTCGGGGCGGCGACGGAGGTCAGCAACGAGTCAGCGACCGTTCGGCCAATGATCACGTCGCCGCCCGCAACAGCTTCCACGGCCCTCACCAATTCTTCCTGCCTGGCTCCCTTCACGAGGTAGCCGCGCGCGCCGGCTGCAAACGCGGCACGCACCAGCGAGTCGTCTTCGTGCATCGACACCACGATGACAGCGGCCGTCGGGACTTGGCGAAGAAGGCGGCGAGTCGCCTCACTCCCGTCGATATCGGGAAGCGAGAGATCCATCATCACCACGTCCGGTCGGTGCCGGGCGGCAAGCTCAACGGCTTCATTTCCGGTTGACGCACGCCCAACTATCTCGAAACCTCTTGACTCGAGCAGGTCGGCGAGGCCCTCGCGGAACACAGGATGATCATCGACCACGAGGATGCGGATGACGTTGGCCCCGTTGTCACTCATCGAATCGGCAACCTAGCTGTGACGATCGTGCCAGAGTTGTCGACCTGTGCAAGGTCGAGCCGGCCACCGAGTTGCTCGCATCGGTCGCGCATGGACTGCAACCCGACTCCGGGCGCATGCTCGCCGATGCCGCATCCGTCGTCGCGCACTTCAAGCATGAGGTCGTCGCTTCTCGTCAACGTCACGGCGCATGACGACGCACCAGCATGTCGAACAACGTTGGTCATCGCCTCCATAACGACGTGATACGCGGCCAGCTCGACGGCGGCCGGAAGGCTGCCGATTGATTCCTGGTGGTCCACGACGTCGACTCGCACTGCGAGCGGACCGCAACCGCCCTGGAGCCTCGCTGCCTGACTCCGCAACGCACCCACCAGGCCCAGCTCGTCGAGCGGCGGGGGGCGCAGGCCACGCGCCAGCAATCGGAGATCGTCGTACACGTTGGCCACGTCGTCGCGCACGCGAGCGAGCCGGCCGCGGATCTCGGGGTTCTGCGCCGCGGGCAGGTTGCCGATCGTTTCCAGACCGAGCCCGATGCCAGCGAGGGCGGGGCCGAGCCCATCGTGGAGGTCGCGACGAATGCGGCGACGCTCGTCCTCGATAGCTGCCACGAGGCCCGCCCGCGATTCCTGTACCTCCTGGGCCATCGACACCTCACACAACGCCACCGCGACGAAGGGGCACAACGTGTCGACCAACTCGATCGCTCCATCGTGGGACCGTAACCGCCGCAACCGTACGGGCAACCCGATGACAAGTTCACCGGCAGGCCTGCCTCCCCACACCAACGCACGACGGATCAGCGGCCCGTCGGCCCTCCCTCGCGAAACCGCGGTGCCATCGGCCGCCGTCAACTGTACGTACGGCGCGGCGAGCGTCTCGGCGAGGGCGTCGACGAGACTGGCCAGAGCTGGCCGCTCTCCGAGCGGTGTCAAGGCGCGCCCGAGCTGGGCGACCGCTGCGGCATGGTTCGCGGTGGCACCGAACAGCCTCCGATCGACAGCGACGCGAATTCGGTCGCGGACCGGCGCGAACGACACGGCGACGGCTGCCGTCGCAACGACGACTCCAAGGTCACGACTCGAGCCGGGGACCAGCGAACCGACCGACAACGCGAGCAGGACGTAAGCCCCCGTCAGCATCGCGGCGACGAGGCCGTAGACAAGCGCCCGGCTGGCCAGCAGATCGATGCTCGCCAGATCCGAGCTCAACACCGAGGCACACAACCCGACGGGCAGTAGGACGAACAACATCAGCAGGCCAATCTGTGCCGCCACTCCCTCACCATCGCCCGAGGCGGTCGCACCGACCAACGCCAGGAGACCGACCACCACCGGACAACCGAGCCACAGCAAGCGACGTCTGGCCGCCTTCTGCGCGTGCCACCAGCTCATGGAGAAGCCGACCGTACCAACGACGAGCACGACGAGAAGGCCCACCTGCGCCGACCGCCCGACCTGGTGCAGAACGGCACCAAGGCGTTCGATGCCCACCGGGTTGACCAGCAGGCTCTGGTCGTCGCCCATTCCGCCCAGCGGACCAGGGGCGAACATGATTGCCACGCCGAGCAGCGCCCACAGCACCAGCGTTGCGACGAAGATTGGCCGCCAGCGCCGCGACCGTAGGCGCCCGTCGGGCAGCAGCATCACGACGGCAGGGACGAGGGGCACCGCCAACCACCACAGGACGTCGCCGGCCCACGCCACCCAGCCGTTCGACATCGCCCAGGGTTGCGTCGCCATCGTCCTCTGTAGTTGGCCGAGTTCCGCTGCGGTGGCGACCGCCAGCAGCATCCATCCGAGCGGCGACCGAGGACGCAGCGCCGCGATCAACACTCCGGCGCTCAGCAACGGCAGGAACTCCAGCGTCAGCCACACACTGCCGGCTCCGTGGCGATGGTCGATGCGGGAGATCGCTACGGCGACGCTCATGGTGACTGCGCCAGAAACCGCCATGCCGGCAGTCGGCCACACCCAGCGGCGATCGCGGCTCAGGGAACCGTCGATCAGCCCCCGATCCTCAGAATGCGACACCCGCGGAGCCTAACCATCCGTGACGACGGTGAATTCTGCCGCCATTCCGTGGTCCAGGTGGCTGTCGCCCTCCTCGTCGCCCACCTCACAGAAGATGAAGTAGTGACCCGGCGATAGCTCCTCGGCGAGCACCACGTTCCACGTCTCACCCGGATCAATCGCAATCATGCCGGCCACCGGAATCGCGTAGTGGCCCTCTATCTCTGGCCCCACGAGCTGTTCATCTGTGTCGACCCGCTTGATCACGAGTTCGTGCGGAAGCTTGCCAGTGTTTGTGACGCGCATGGCGAACCATCCCGAAGCCAGCGCCGACGAGTCGAGCACGAACTGATACTCAGAGACTTCGACCTCGACGACGGGAATGTTCGGCGGTAAAGCGAGCGCAGGCGACGCGTCGAGTTCGAGGGCGTCGATCAACCACTGATCCCCCGAACGCACCAGACCGAGGTGAACGTGGTGAAGCCCCGTCTGCACGCGGCCCGAGAGCTCCACCTGCGCGGCATCGCCGTCGATGACCGGCGACTCCATCGACCGGATGTCGATCGCTGGCTGACCGACAAAGAGGTCCACGCCGTGAGCTTCCAGGGCGTCGCACGGTTCGCCGAAATCCTCTGCACAGAGTCGCGGTGACATCCGGCCGACGAAGCCCTCCGCATCCCGTTCGTCGAACGCCAACAGAAACGAGCGCACCGCCTCTTCCACCACGTCGGCATCGCTGCTGCTCGCCCCTTCGATGGCATTGGGCTCGGAATCCGAGCATGCCGGAGCAACACCGGCCAGCAAGGCCACGAGCAACATCTGAGGAGCGAGGCGACGCGTCGGTCTGGTCATGTGAGGATCATCCTGGAGCGGGCACCCAGATGGACAGGGCACGTGACCCGTTCGACCCGGGAATCCGGCCCGACCCTCGAGCGCTACCGAAGGTTCAGGACGGGGGGTGTCGGTAGGCTGCCCGAATGTCCGACGTTGCGAGCGAGCTCTCTAGCGCTAAGCGCCGCATCATCGAACGCCTCAAGCGAGCGGACACTGCCACGGCTCCTGAGCTGGCAGCGGAGTTCGGCCTCACCGACACGGCTATTCGTCAGCACCTCGAAGCGCTGGAGAACGCAGAGCTGGTCGAACGGGTCACCGCGCCGAGCAGTGGCCGCGGTCGGCCGCCGGTGCACTGGCGGCTTGCCGCATCCGCGAGTTCGCTCTTCGCCGACCGCCACAGCGAC
>JANOYI010000408.1:0-3553 GCA_031428795.1 Ilumatobacteraceae bacterium
CCTCGTCGGGCATATGTGGCGCTACCGCGACGAGGTCATCGCCACACGCAATGCCATCGCTGCCGGCTCCGTTGGCACCCCGGCGCACACAATCGGCTGGGGCGTCCACGCCGGCTGGGGCCCAGGCGGCTGGTTCACAGATAGCGCCCTCTCCGGCGGGGGCGCGCTCATCGACATGGGCATCCACGCCATCGACACTGCGCGGTTCCTCCTCGGCGACCCTCAGCCCACCGTTGTCTCCGCCGCGCTCGGTTCCGTCTACGAGGGTCACGGATATGACCGCACCAACGGCATCGACGACGATGGCTTGGTCCTCGTCCAGTGGGCCGGCGGAGCACTGAACCTCTCCAGCGCGTGGAGCGCCGTGAACAGCGGCTGGTGGCAGCCCCTCCTCGACGGTGTGGAGGCCGACACCCACGTGTACGGCTCTAGCGGCACAGTCCGCATCTGGCCCGACCTCCTCGTCGACGGAGCGATACCAACGGGCTACGTGCACTGCAGCCTGCCGATGTACACCGCGCAAATGGCCGACTTCGTACGTTGCTGCCATACCGGCGACACGCCCATCGCGTCCGCCGAAGTAGGGCTCACTGCGCTGCAGATCGTCGAGGACGCCTACCAAGCAGCAGGCTGGCGCTCGCTAACGATCGATACCGTCGCCCGCGAGTATCGGTAGGTCGGGCATCCAGATCTGTCGGTCGGCGGTGATGTTGCGGTTCGACTTCACCGCCGACTCGCCTTCGTCCCATTGGTGCACTCTCGTCAGCGAGACATCCATTGAGCGGCTTGGTAGTAGATGGGGATGCCGATCGTGAGATTGAGCGGGAAGGTGATCGCGAGTGACGCGGTGAGGTAGAGCCCCGGATTTGCGGTTGGCAGCGCGACGCTCACTGCGGCGGGGGCCGCGATGTAGGAGGCGCTGGCGACCATCGCTCCAAGTACCGCTGCCCCGCCCACCGACAGGCCAGCAAGCGTGCCAACGGCGGTGCCGAGACCGCCCAGGACGAGCGGCGCAACGAGCGCAAATCCGACGAGGAACCGACCGGCCTTACGGACTGCGGCCATGTGCTCACCGGCGACCACTCCAAGGTCGAGCAAGAACAGGGCGAGCAGGCCGGGAAACAGATCGATGAAGAACGGCGTCACGGAGGCTGTACCCGCAGTGCCAGCCACGCTGCCGATCACCAGCCCTCCGACAAGCAAAACGACGCTCTTGCCGGTGATCACGTCGTGGAGCGCTTCCTTGAAGCCTTCTGCGGTTCCGTATCGTTGGGCGAGAACTAGCGCCACGATGATCCCGGGCACCTCGAGGATGGCGACGAGCGCTGGCATGAATCCCTCGGCGGGCGTACCGGCAGCGGCGACAAACGCCACGGCGGCGGTGAAGGTCACGGCTGAGACCGATCCGTAGTGCGCGGCGATGGCTGCCGAGTCGACCACCGAGAACCGCCCGGCCTTTCGAAACAGCCCGAACACAACCACTGGAACCGTGATACCGATGGCAAGGGTGGCCAAGGTCGGAACCCAGAGGTCACCGACCGAGGTGCGTGTCAGAGCGATGCCGCCTTTGAGGCCAATCGCGAACAGCAGGTACGCACTCAGGAACGATGTGATGGCTGGCGGAAACCGGAGGTCGCTTCTGACGCGGCTGGCGATGACACCGAGCACAAAGGCCAGGACCGGTACCGCTGTCAGGTTGGCCCTAGCCAGTTCGACGCTACTCACGACACTGTCGGCGCGACGCGGTGGTCGTTACGGCCTGGGTGCCGCCAGGTGGGCTCGATCGAATCAATGTGGCTGTACGTGAGGACATTCACGACGATGGTTCCCACTTCCTCAAGTATCTGTGTCACAGAACATGGTTTATAGACCGTGTGAAGATTAGCGGTCTCACTCAGATGTGAGCGACTATGTTCGTGAAATGGCCAAGAATTTCGTTGCGTCGCCGGCGGTGGTTCCGTCGTGGACGTTCCTGACGAATCACGCGCACGTGCTGTTGTGCATCGTGCAGAACAGCGAGGTGCGGTTGGCAGAGATCGCCCGGCTGGTTGGAATTGGGGAGCGGGCCGTGCACAGCATCGTGCAGGACCTGGTCGACGCTGGATACGTCGAACGGACGCGGAGCGGTAGCCACAATGTGTACGAAGTGTTCCTGAATCGACCGTTACGGCACCCGCTTGAGGCAGGCCATCAAATCGCGGAGGTGTTCGGCCCCCTCGCCAGCCGTCCCTGACCATGTTGGCCCCGGTACGTCGAACGGATATCGGTCGTCCAAAGTGACGACGTCATCGGGGCGGCGGACTTGCGCCGGAACTGTCGCGACCGGAAGCGGTCGGGGCCGGCGGTTCGTAGCGGGATGGCTTCAGTCTGAACAGTGAGAGGGCAGCGATGAGGATCGCAACTGCTGCAGTGTAGGTCAGCGCGTCAATGGGCTCTTGGACGGCGACGAGGCGCTCGACGCCTTTGACGCCGATGAACACGATGAGGACATCGACGATCGATTTCTTGAGGTCCTCGAGTGATCGGGCTTTGAGCCAGTCGGGCACGTCGAGGGCGCCGATGAACAGCTCGTAGAGGCCGATGGCGACGATGAGTTGCACGATCGCCAACAGATAGGTGTCGATGACTTCGAGGAGGTCCACCATCGACAGGTCGCTGCGCCACCCGCCGTCGAGCAGGGTCCCCATCAGCCGGACGGTCTTCGCGATCGCCCAGGCGAACGTCACGCCCATGGTGAGGGTCAGCCCGGCGACGGCGATGACCACCACATAGCGGACGTGTTCGAGGAGCCGCTTCACGGCGCCTCGACCGAGTGAGGTGAGCGGCGGTCAGAAGTCGAACAGGTCACCGAGGAGACCCTTCTTGCGGCGTTTGCTGATCGGATGCCCGTCGCTGGTGTACTCGGGCTGGTACCGGCGACGATCGTCATCGTCATCGTCGAAGTCGTCGCTGTCACGGTCTTTGCGGGCGGACCGACCGGCAGGTATCGGTGTCTCAGCCGGGTACGGGAGAGCTGATGGTGCGGGTTGAGAGGTTGGTGGGGTGGGGGTCGCGCGTTCGATGATTTTGTCGAGTTCGCCGCGGTCGAGCCAGACACCGCGGCAATCGGGGCAGTAGTCGATCTCGATGCCGGACCGGTCGGTCATCACGAGTGGTGTAGTGGGGCAGGCGGGGCACTTCATTGGTTTGTCTCCTTTGTGGCGGTTGCGGGTTCGGTCGATGAGCTTGCGGGTTTCGCTGCGACTGTTGAGAAGATTGAAGAACTGGAACAGCACGAACGTGTTGAACGCCATCGTTACCGCGACGGTGGCGGCCCCGGCGACCGGTTCGCCGCACGTTGTCACCAGCAGTTCCCCGACGCGTCGCCGCTTCGGTGTCGGTCAAACCCGGCGACGACTCAACCGCCAACCCGTCCAGCACGGCTGTGCCAGTGAGGCGGTGCCATTCCGGGACGACGGGCACCACGGCTGGAGGCTGAGTGAGGTTCGGCACGGTGGGGGTTCCTTCGGTCGCAGAGCGGTTGCTGGCCGAAGGTCTCTCCCGACCCGCACGG
>JANOYI010000409.1:0-3291 GCA_031428795.1 Ilumatobacteraceae bacterium
GTAGCCGAACAGTGGCTTGCGGGAGAACGTGGGCAGCACCTCGGAGATGATGCCGAAGCTGGGCAGAATCAGGATGTACACCTCAGGGTGACCGAAAATCCAGAACAGGTGCTGCCAGAGCAGCGGGTCGGCACCCTTTTCCACGTCGAAGAAGGCTGCACCGAAGTTTCGTTGGAAGCTCAGCAGGAACAGCGCCACCGTGATGACTGGGATAGCGAACAGCAACAGAAACTGGACCACCAACTGCATCCAGGTGAACACCGGCATGCGCATGAGCGACATACCCGGGGCACGCATGTTGATGATGGTGACGATCAGGTTGATCGCGCCGACCAACGAGGCGATACCCGTGATCTGCAGACCCAGCACCCAGAAGTCGATGCCGTTACTCGGCGAATACAGGACACTGCTGTTGGGTGAGTACATGAACCAGCCACCGTCGGCGGCGCCACCCAGGAACCATGCACTGTTGAGGAATAGTCCACCGAAGAGAAACAGCCAGAAGCCGACCGCGTTGATGCGTGGGAACGCAACGTCGCGAGCGCCGATCTGCAACGGCAGGAAGTAGTTGGCGAACGCTGCGGCCATCGGCATCACGAACAGGAACACCATGGTCGTGGCGTGCATCGTGAACATCTGGTTGTAGAGGTTGGCGCTGAGCACCGTGTTGTCAGGAGCAGCCAATTGCACACGAATGAGCAACGCTTCTACACCGCCGACAATGAAGAAGAAGAATGCAACTGCGCCGTACATGATGCCGAGCTTCTTGTGGTCGACCGTGAACACCCACGACTTCCAGCCGGTCGTGCTGACGGGACGCTTGAACACGCCCAGAGCTGCCGACGGGGTGACCAACGCTGGTGGGCTGGCAGGCGCTTCGCCGAAGAGGGCTGGTGCGTTCGAGGGTCGTTCGATGATTGCCATTCTGGTTGGCTCCCTTTACTTCCGCTCGAGAAGGTAGGCGATGAGTTCGTCGATCTGATCCTCAGTGAGGTTCAGGTTCGGCATACCGCGAGTCTTACCACCGGTGGCGGCCAGCTTGGCCGGGTCGGCGTACATCGGCTTCATAGCCGGTGCGTTGCGCAACCAGGTCCGCAGCGCTGCCTCGTCGAAGCACTCTGGCGTGACGCCTTGCAGGTACATCGCACCGAACTCGTCGGGGTCTGCATTCCACAGCTCATCGCGGCATTCGGCGCTGATGAGGTCGAACGTCCAACCGGCAAAGGCTGTGCGTGTCATGAAGTTGGTGAGGTTGGGCGCTGCGCCGGAGACGACATAGAGGTCGGGGGCTGCCAGCACCGGAGCGCCGGACGCGTCGACCAGGTTGTCGACCTGGTGGCACTTGCTGCATTGCGCCTGAAAGGTGCCCTCGCCTGTTGCAGCCAGAGATCCGGCTTCCGGGGCGACGTAGTCGGCAGTCTGATTGGTGACCCAGGTCTGGAAGTCGGCGGTGGTGAGAGCTACCGCTGCCTGCCGCATGCGTGCGTGACTGAGGCCGCAGAACTCGGTGCACTGGCCAGTGTAGAGACCGGGCTGATCGGCCTGCATCCGAAGGGTGTGCAGGCGACCAGGCACAGCGTCGCGCTTGCCGTTGAGCTTCGGGATCCAGTAGCTGTGAATGACATCGCGGCTGGTGATGCGCAAGAGCACATCAACGTCAGCCGGAATCACGAGCTCGCTGGTGGTAACAATTGATTTGGTGATCTCGACGCCGCCGCAAGTGCTGCCCTGCACGTAGTCGTACTCCCACCACCACTGCTGGCCGGTGACGTTGATGACGCAGTCGTTGTCCTTCTTGTCCAGCTCGAACACGGCGGCCACGCTGGGCACAGCAACGACGGCGAGAATGATGGCCGGCAAGATGGTGAGCAGAATTTCGAGCTTGGGGTTGCCGTGCGTCTGCTCGGGAATGTCCTGCCCGCGATCCTTGAACTTCCACACCGCGTAGCCAACGAAACCAAAGACGATGAGCCCAACGACGCCGGAGATGTAGAAAAGCTCACGCTGCAGCCCGTCGATCTTGCGGGCGTTGGAACCTGCTGGTTGGAACGTGTCCTGCGGTGCGTTCTTCGCACAGCCCGCCAGCAGTACACCCACGCTCGCCGCAAGGGCGACGTACCGACGACTCACAAACCGAATCACCATATTCTCACTCTGCTCCATGCTCACGGGACGACGATTGCAATCGTCTGGCCCTCGACGCCGGGCACCTGCAGCTCGAGTGGAGTGCTGCTGGCTGCGTTGGTCTTGGGGATTTTGAAGGACAAGAAGGCTTCCTTGCCGGGGTTGATTGAGGTCGTGCACATCACGACTTCGGCTTCCTCGCCGAACGTGCCCAAGCGAGCGGTCAAGCGCTGCGGGGAATCCGACTCGTTGTGGAATCGTATTCTGACATCGGTGCTGCGCGGCACCGTGATCGTGCTGAAGTTATCTTCCGCCCCGTCGAAGCCAGCGATACGAGCATTCATGTTGTTGTCAGCCTTCAGGAAGATGTTGGCGATGACGTTGCTCTTGGCCGACACATCCTGCGAGCCGTGCTCGTCGACGTGCTCCTCGATGCCGCCCTCCAGGCAGAGTTCGGGCTCGCTCTCTGTCGTGGGGTGCTCCTCGATCTCCCGTTGCCCCTGAACCGCTGAGGCCACGCCGGCGCCGAGCAGCGCAACAGCGCCGATGGCGCATACCCCCAGGACCGTGCCGCGACTGAACGTGCGCTTGCTCGCGAACAGGAACGCACCGACGGTGATGATGCCGCCGATGACCATGAAGATCCACGGGGTGGCTTCCTTGCTGACCGTCAGCATGATGCGCGAGAAGGCGTACACGATGACGCCCAAGCCGAGAGCGCCCAGGATGGGGAATTCCAGCGGATGCGCAACGCGCTTGCGGACGCTGGCGTTGTAGTCCGCGTCGGCACTTGCCCGCTCGCTCCAGCCCTGCACCATCCATTCCATGGTGGCGACGATGAGGACCACGGCCGCGACCTTGAACACAACGGGCCGACTGACCGCGCCGACGACCAGGCCGCCGACACCGACCGATGCAACCAGCGGCCACATGCTGCGGCCGACAGGCGGCTGTGCCGCTGAGGCGGTGTACTGAACGCCCTGCTGCATTGCAGAGACGTTGCCGTCGCGGTTGAAGAAGTTGATGCCGCCGAGGAAGCCGAACACTGACGCCAGCGACAGCAGCCCGACGGTGCCCAGTAGGCCAGATGGGCCGCCGGTGGTGATGGCGAACACGATGGCGCCTACAACCGACAGAGCAGTGGCCCCGAAGAAGAGTTTTGAACCG
>JANOYI010000410.1:0-9836 GCA_031428795.1 Ilumatobacteraceae bacterium
TATCAGTACTACGACGCCAACCCGCAGCTGAATCTGCTGCCCACACCGATCCGCGTGTACGACTCACGGCCGGGCGCCAACCCGGCCTCTGTCGTCAAGGGCACGCTGGCCAATAGTGCAACGCGAGTCATCGATTGCAAGTTCGGCGGGGCGGTGCCCGCAGGCGCGGCCGCTGCGATGGTCACGCTCACGCTGACGGGCACCAGCGCCGCCGGCTTCATGGGAATGTGGCGCAACGGCCTGACGGACCCCGGCACATCGTCGATCAACTGGGACCACGCGGGCACCAACGTGGCGGTCACCACGGTCGTCGCGCTCGACGTTGCCGCACAGTTGATTGCAAAGGTCGGCCCCAACGCGTCCACTCACTTCATCATCGACGTCATCGGTTTCTACGCCTAGCTTCGCCTAGGGGCAGCGGGTCGTCGCCGATACCCTGAACTGCCGAATGTCGCTCGCCTCGCTCCCACGATTGCTTCGCAACGAACCTGCGCTGACACAGGCGTTGGGCGACCCAACTGGCTTCGTGGCAGTGCCCGAATCCGCGCGCGCACTTGCCATCGCAGCGCTCGCGCAGCTCGGCGCCAAACGACCGCTGGTTGTTGCCTGCCCGACCGGCACCGATGCCGGCCAGCTCTACGACGACCTGGTGCAGTACATGCCTGCCAACGAAGTCGTCTTGTTCCCTGCATGGGAGACGCTGCCGTTCGAACGGGTCAGCCCCAGCGTGGAGACGATGGGCCACCGCATGGAAGTGCTGTGGCGCCTGCGTTCGGCGGATCGCTGCCCAGCGATCATCGTTGCCGGCGTTCGTGCGCTGCTGCAGCGGCTCGGCCCGGGCGCGAACGAGACCGACCCCATCCGCGTCAGCAAGGGCGCCATTCTCGACCCCGACGCGCTGATGGCCCAGCTCATCCAGTTCGGCTATCGCCGCGAAGAGCTGGTGGAACATCGTGGAGAGGTTGCGCAGCGCGGCGCCATCATCGACATCTTCCCGTCCACCTCCGATGCCCCAATCCGAATCGACCTGTGGGGCGATGAGGTCGACCGGCTGACGGAGTTCGCCGTCAACGACCAGCGCAGCACGCTCGACCTCGATGAGGCGTTGGTCTTCCCCGCGCGTGAACTGATTCCGACCGAGGACGTTCGTGCACGCGCTGCCGGCCTCGTCGCCACCGAGCCGTGGGGGCGCGAGCACTGGGAACGCCTGGCCGAGGGAACCCTGTTCGACGGCATGGAGAGCTGGCTGCCGTGGCTGGTCGACGGCGATCAACTGATCACCGATGTCCTGCCCGCAACCGCGAAGGTCGCGCTCGTCGAGCCGCGCCGCATGCGCGACCGCGCCAACGACCTGCTCGCTGAAGAGGACGACCTGGCTCGCGCCCTCGCCGGCACCTGGGCCCGCGACGCGACCAAGACCTTCCCGCGGCTGCATGCCAACACCGACCGGTTGTTGGCTGACGGTCAGGCAATGTGGACCATCAGCAACGTTCCCGAGACGCCCGATTCGCCGATGGTCAACGCAATGGGTTGGGGGCCGGTCGTGGGCGACGGCGAGGGATTGGCCAGCCGGCTGCGCGAGCTGCTGGCCGACGGCTACACGGTGGTGGTGGCGGCCGATGGCGAAGGCTCGGCGCAGCGGATGAGCAGCCTGCTGCTGGACCGCGGCCTCAGCTTCAACCACGTCGGCCCCGATGCAAAGCTGACCAAACCCGGCGGCTACATCGTTACGTCGCCGCTGCATCGCGGTTGTAGCGTGCCCGCTGCGAAGTTGGCCGTCGTTGCCGAAGCCGACCTCACCGGCCGCCGCCGCGCCCACCGCAAGGCGCGCCCGCGCAAACGCCAGGGCACCGGTCTGTTCGAAGACCTCAAGCCCGGGAACTACGTGGTGCACTACCAGCACGGCGTCGGCCAGTACGAGGGAATGGTCAAGCGCACCATCGGCGGCACCGAACGCGACTATCTGCTGCTGAAATACAAGGGCGGCGACAAGCTGTACGTGCCCAGCGACCAGATCGACACATTGCGTCAGTACGTCGGCGGCGAAACACCCGTGCTGCATCGCCTCGGCGGCAGCGACTTCGCCAAGGCGAAAAACCGGGTTCGCAGTGCGGTACGCGAGATCGCGCAGGAACTGGTGGTGCTCTACCAGAAGCGCGTGAACGCCATCGGCCACGCCTTCGGCATGGACACGCCGTGGCAGCACGAGATGGAGCAGGCGTTTCCCTTCGTGGAGACGCCCGATCAGCGAAAGGCCATCGACGACATCAAGGTCGATATGGAGCGCGCCTTTCCGATGGACCGCCTGGTGTGTGGCGACGTGGGCTTCGGCAAAACCGAGGTCGCCATTCGCGCGGCGTTCAAAGCCATCCAGGATGGAAAGCAGGTCGCGGTTCTGGCGCCGACCACGCTGTTGGCAACGCAGCATGGCAACACGTTCGCCGACCGCTTCGCCGGCTACCCGATTCGCGTCGAGGTGCTCAGCCGCTTCCTCACCAACAAAGAAGCCAAGAAGGTCATCGAGGGCCTCAAGTCGGGCGAGATCGACTGTGTCATCGGCACGCACCGCCTTTTGCAGGACGGGGTGGTGTTCAAGGATCTCGGCCTCCTGGTGGTCGACGAAGAGCAGCGCTTCGGCGTGCAGGCCAAAGAGTCGATGAAGAAGATGAAGCACAACGTCGACGTGCTCACACTCACCGCCACGCCCATCCCACGCACGCTGGAGATGAGCCTCGTCGGCATTCGCGACCTGTCGCTGCTGCAGACTCCACCGGCCGACCGGCAACCGATCCTCACCTTTGTTGGCGGTTACGACGAGCGCGTCGCGGTCGAAGCAATCCGCCGTGAGCTGCTTCGTGAGGGTCAGGTCTTCTGGGTCCACAACCGAGTGAAGTCCATCGACATGGCGGCCAGTCGGCTACGCGAGCTAGTGCCAGAGGCGCGCATCGCCATCGCGCACGGGCAAATGGACGAGGGCTCGCTGGAGCAGGTCGTCGTCGACTTCTGGGAAGGGCGTTACGACGTGCTGGTGTGCACCACCATCATCGAGAGCGGTATCGACATGCCAACCGTCAACACACTCGTCGTCGAGCGCGCCGACCTGCTGGGCCTGGGCCAGATGCACCAGCTGCGCGGTCGCGTTGGTCGCAGCGGTTCACGCGCGTACGCGTACCTCTTCCATCCACCCGAAGCGCGTTTGAGTGAAGAGGCGTACGAGCGCCTGAAGACCATCGGTGAAGCCACCGAGCTGGGCAGCGGCTTCAAGATTGCGATGCGCGACTTGGAGATTCGAGGCGCCGGCAACCTGTTGGGCGAATCGCAAAGTGGCCACATCGCGGCCGTCGGTTACGACCTCTATTGCCAGATGGTCACCGAGGCTGTCGGCGAGATGAAGGGCGAGCCACCGCCGAAGGTGACCAGCGACGTCAAACTCGACGTGCCAACCGACGCCTTTCTACCCACCGACTACGTCGCCAAGGAAGAGCTGCGGCTGGAGGCGTATCGTCGGCTGGCTGCAGTCACCACCGCCGATGAAGTCAGCGACATTCGCAGCGAGTGGGAAGACAGATACGGGCCAGTGCCCGCCGCAGCCGAGTCACTTTTGGCCGTTGGTTCGTTGCGTGCCGAGTGCAATCGGCTCGGCCTGCGCGACGTCCAGATCGTCGGGCAGCAGGCTCGCCTCGGTCCGCTCAGCCTCAAGTTCAGCGAGGAGATGCGGCTGCGTCGCCTCAGTCGCGACTCGATCTACAAGGAAGACCAACAGCAGGTGGTCGTGCCCTTCAAGCGCGGCATCGACCCCGCCGTTTTCCTCGTCAATTTCCTCCAGCAGCTCATCCCGCCCACCGAGCAATCGGCGAAGTGACGCTGTGTTGGTGCGGTGACCCGGTTCACAGTCAAAATTGCGCGTCACTTGGGTCGAGCCCACCCGAGCGCCCGACGAAGTGACGCGGTGTTGGTGCGGTGAGCAGGCTCACAGCCAATACAGCGCGTAGTTGCGTTCAGGGGTTCGTGAGCCAGAGGTAGCCGTTGGCTGCCAGTTGGGCGATGCCTTCGGGCGACACGCTTGCCCCCGCCGCGCGGGCCACCACTGAGCCATCGGCGCCAACGTCAGTGAGGCGGACGACTGCGGTGCCATGACCAAAATTGGCGATCATCGTGAACCTGCCATGCGCCGGGTGCGATCGCGTGAAGCACAAAACACGCGGGTCGGGCGACGCCAACACTGCGAACCGACCAGACCCGTTCAACGCACCAATCGCCGCCCTATCCGTGGCAAGGCTGGCGAAGAGAGTGAACAGGCGCGCCTCCAACGTGCCCGCGACATGACGTCGGTCGGCGACCAACCAGTCCATGCGCGGCCGATGCATCCACCTGTTGTCGTCGGCCTTCGCCGGGTCGGCGAGGTAGCCGGCGTCGTTGCGCACTCCAAGCTCGTCGCCCATGTAGAGCAGCGGAATGCCACCGTACGAATAGATCACCGAGTACAAAAGCTCAAGGCGCGCGCACGCCACATCGAGGTGCACGAGGTCGCCGTCGGCAAGCGCTCGGTCGATACCGCACAGCGACGCCGCACTCCCGGAGGTTCGACCGTCGTGCGTCTCGGGGTTGTACTGAAACACCGCGCCGGTAGCGAACGAGTCGGCGAACTTGCCCGAGTAGAAGTCCAGCAAGAAGTCGCGATGGGCGAACTGATTCCAGCCCACCGACTCAGCATCCGCAGCGGTGATGGCCCACCCGATGTCATCGTGGCAGCGCACATAGTTGACCCACGTGGCATGCGACGGAATCTCGCCCATCCGCCTGAGCGCATTGGTCATCAGCTCCGCGTCGCCCGTGGCCAGACTGCTCCAGAGCATCACCATCAACTGGTTGTTGTACGCGAGATCACACTCGTGACGGGTTGGCTCGCCTGCGCCGAGATAGGGCGTCAGCTCCTCCGGCGCGACAATGGCTTCCGCCTTGAAAGAGGTTGCCGGTGCCGCCACCGACATCAGGGCGCGCAGCGTGGTGAGCAGCGTGTGCACCTCTGGAAGGTTCTGGCAGATGGTCCCCGCGCGCTTCCACATGAAGGGCGCCGCGTCCAGCCGTAACATGTCGACGCCTTGCTGGGCAAGGTGCAGCATCGCCGCAAACATCGCCTCGAAGACGTGTGGATTTGCCCAGTTCAGATCCCATTGGTACTCGTGGAACGTGGTCCACACCCACTCTTTTCGATCCGGTAGCCAGGTGAAGTTTCCCGGCGCGAACGTTGGGAACACCTGCAGCAGCGTCGCTTCGTATTCGTCGGGCAGCACACGGTCCGGGTAAAAAAGATAAAAGTCTCGGTAGTCGGGGTTGCCCGCTCGAGCCTGTTGCGCCCACGGATGTTCGGCGGCCGTGTGATTGACGACGAGGTCGATGCACAGGTTCATGTCGCGCCCGTGCAACTCGTTGGACAGCGCTGCGAGATCGTCCATCGTGCCCAGCCGCGGGTCGACGTCGTCGTACGACGCGACCGCGTAGCCGCCGTCGTTGGCACCGTCTCGCGGCCGAAGCAACGGCATCAGGTGCAGGTAGCTGACACCGAGCTCAGACAAGTATCCGACACGCTCGGCCACGCCGGCAAGTGTGTCCGCAAACAAATCCGTGTAGCAGACGTAACCGACTTGATCGGGTGCTTGGAACCAGCCGGGGTTTGCCTCGCGAGCCAGATCGCGAACGAAGAGTTGCGGGTGACGCGCGACCACCGACTCGTTCACCATTTCCAGCAGGCGTGCAGCCAAGCGCTCGCTGTGGTCCGGGTACAACGTCAAGAGACCGTGGGTGACAGTTGCCCAGTGCCGCTGGAGGCGCGCGGCTACTATCCGACCGCGAATGAGTCCCTGTTCGTCAACTTCGGCGGTGTCCCCGTGCCACAACACGTTCACAAGTGTATTGTCTGCGCAATGCAAGCGCTTACACACAGCGGCCGCGCCGGTGGGCCAGACGGTAACGACCCAGCGACCACCCCTCGCCTGTCAGGCGCGGACTGGTGGCGGGGTGCTGTTGGCTACGAGGTGTACGTCCGAAGTTTCCAGGACACCAATGGCAACGGGGTGGGCGATCTCGCCGGCGTCACCCAGCGCCTGCCATACCTCGCGGCGCTTGGAATCGACGTGGTGTGGCTCACTCCCTTCTTCGCCAGTCCCGGTTTCGACCATGGGTACGACGTCGCCGATTACCTCGCAGTCGACCCAATGTTGGGCACGCTCGATGACTGGGACGAACTCTCTGCCACCGCCAAGCAACTCGGTCTTCGCCTCTTCGTCGACATCGTGCCGAACCACACCTCCAGCCATCACGAGTGGTTCCGCCAGGCCATCGCCGACCCCATCGGTCCGTTTCGCGATTACTACGTCTGGGCGGACTCGGCTGTCGATGGTGGGCCTCCGAACAACTGGGTCAGTCACTTCGGTGGGCCGGCCTGGACCATGGACCCGGGTGGTTCCGGTCAGTACTACTGCCACCTGTTCCTACCCGAGCAGCCGGACCTGAACTGGGCCAACCCAAAGGTGATGGAAGAGTTCGCAGCCATCCTGCGCACGTGGTGCGAGCGCGGCGCCGACGGCTTTCGAATCGACGTCGCCCACGGTCTGACGAAGGACCCAGCGCTGCGCGACAACCCACAATTGCGCGAGGTCCACGAAGGCATGCACCCGATGGATGTGTTCGCTTCGTTCCAACACATCCACGACCTCCACCGCCACGAGACCGCCGTACTCTTCCAACAGTGGCGCAACGCTGTCGCCGACCTGGGGGCCGTGCTCGTCGGCGAGATGGACACCCGCGACGTCGACCGATTCTCGGAATACGTCAAGGACCAAAACGCCCTGCACGCCGCGTTCGTGCTGCAGGTGGGCCTCAGCGAGTGGGAGCCGGAATCCACCATCACGACGATGCTCGAGTATCAGGCGAAGTCGAACGGGGGCGCGGCCTGGGAGGTCTCGAACCACGACCAGGCGCGCGCCGTGTCGCGCTACGGCGGGGGCGAACTGGGCCTGCGCCGCACCCTGGCCCTCACCACGTTGATGGGCGCCTTCGACGGAATGCTGTTCATCTATCAGGGCGAGGAACTGGGCCTGCCCGACGCCGAGGTACTCGGTCATATCGAAGACCCGATGAGCGCCCGCAACGGAGAAGGCATGTGGAGCCGCGACGTTGCTCGTGGCCCGATGCCGTGGAGCACCGACCCGGAGAAAGGGTTCACATCGGCACCGGTCGCGTGGCTGCACACCGAGCCGCTGCCCGCAGAATTCACCGCCGACTTTCAAGCGGATTCGCCGCATTCCACCTGGCAGCAGTACCGACAGATGGTCGGCCTCCGCAAGCAGCATCCCGCACTCTGGCAGTCACGGTTCGACCTCTTGGACCAGGGCCCGGGCCATTTGACCATCGGGCGCGACGACCTGCGCATTGTCGGCAACCTGTCCAGCGCACCCATCGCTGCACCAGCGCTCACCGGCGCTGACATCGTCTTCGAATCGACCGTCGAGGCCGTTTCGGTCATCGACGGCGTCACCTGGGTGGCGGCTGAAGCCACCGTCATCGGTCGCATCCCTGCGCATCTCGTAGCCGACTAGCTCGCTGATTGCCATGGGGAACGACATCGACGGGAACGGCGAAATCGAAAGTGGCTCGCTCGGGCGAGCCACTATTGACGACGTCGCCCGCGCCGCTGGTGTCTCCACCGCTACCGTCAGTCGAGCGCTGCGCAACCACGCGTACGTTGCCGAATCAACTCGCCGCCGAGTTCTGCAGGCCGCCGAGCAGCTGTCCTATGTCGTCAATTCGAATGCGGCCGCTCTCGCCTCGGGCCAGACGCGAACAGTCGGACTGTTGGCCCCACTCCTGACCAGTTGGTACACCAGTGAAGTGGTGGCGGGCGTGGAAGAAGTGTTTGCTCAGGCGCGCTACGACCTCCTCATCGGCACCGCCAACCCGCTGGCGCGCGAGCGCATCTTCCGCGGCGATGCGCGCTTCCAGCAGCGCATCGATGGAGTCATTCTCGTCGACGTCTTCTGTTCGGAGGAGGGCGCCAGCCAGCTCGCCGCATTGGATACGCCCGTGGTCGTTCTCGGCGAACGACTCAGCGCAGTGACGTCGATTTCGGTGGACAACAAGCGTGGCGCTCGGATGGCGGCCAAGCATCTCATCGGGCTCGGCCATCGTCGCATCGGACTCGTCGGCGGCCACGCGCACCTCGACGTGGTGCACAACGTTCCATCCGAGCGCGCCGCCGGCTTCAAATCGGCGCTGGCCGCTGCCGGCCTCAACCTGCCAGGCCAACTGGTCGTCGACGGCGACTTCACGATCGAGGGTGGTCGCCAGGCAATACACACGCTGCTGAGCCGTGCCAGGCCGCCGACAGCCGTGTGGCTGATGTCCGACGAGATGGGCTTTGGCGCGTTGCAAGCGCTGCGGGAGCTGAATTTGGTCGCTGGACGCGATGTCTCAATCATCGGCTTTGACGACCACCCCGCGTCCGACGCCTTCGGCCTGACCACAATTCGCCAGCCGGTGCGCGATAGCGGCCGGCTTGGCGCACGGCTCATGCTGGATCAGCTCGAGGGCTTCGGGGGCGTGATGCATCACCCGATCGAACTCACCTTGGTCGACCGGCTGACGTGCGGTCCGCCGCCTGCCTAACGCCCGGGATTCACGACTCAGGCTGACATTTCGTCAACGTCGCGACTTTGTATTGACGAACGACCCTCAACTGTTCTATTCTGCAAGCGCTTACATACAGTCAGGCGCGTCCAGCGCTCGACACTTCCTGAGGGGGAATACCACATGGCGTCACAACGACGTTTGGCCACAATGGCCACTGTGCTGACTATCTCGTTGCTCGCCGCGGCATGCGGTGACGACAAGAAGAGCAGCGACAGCGGCGGCGGCGACAAGCCGTTCGATGGCAAGACCGTCACGATTCTCAGCTCCATCCGCGACGTAGAGGCCGAGCGCCTCGAGTCCGCGTGGGCTGCGTTCGAGGCAGAGACTGGCATCGACATCAAGCACGAAGGTTCCGCAACCTTCGAAGACGACATCAAGCTGCGTGTCGAGGGTGGCGACTCCCCCGACCTGGCATTCGTGCCTCAACCCGGTCTCCTGGCCACGCTGGTCAGCGGCGGCAAGGTCGTCCCGCTCACCAACCTGCAGGCCGACGTAGAGGCAAACGACATCGCCGGCTGGGTCGGCTTCGGCTCAGTTGACGGCAAGTTCTACGCCCCGCCGTTCGGCGCCAACATCAAGAGCCTCGTGTGGTACGGCCCGACCGCCTTCAAGGATGCTGGCTACGAAATCCCCACCACCTGGCAGGCAATGCTCGACCTCAGCCAGCAGATCGTCGATAACGGCGGGACGCCGTGGTGCGTGGGTGCCGAGTCCGGTGGCGCCACCGGTTGGGTGCTCACCGACTGGGTCGAGGACTTCGTGCTGCGCACCGCAGGCCCCGAGGTCTACGACAAGTGGGTTGCGCACGAGATCCCGTTCAACGACCCCGCCATCGTCGCCGCTGTCGACGCTGTCGGCACCATCGTGAAGAACGACGACTTCGTGGTCGGCGGAGCCCAGAGCATCCCCAGCACTTCCTTCGGGGAGTCCCCGTTGGGTCTGCTCGACGGCAGCTGCTTCATGCACCGCCAGGCCAACTTCATCGGTAACCAGTTCCCGGAGGGCACCACCAAGGGCCCCGACGGCCAGGTGAATGCGTTCTACTTGCCCGTCGTCAACGAGGGTGACCCGAAGGTCATGCTCGGTGGCGGCGAACTGATCACCGCCTTCAGCGACAAGCCCGAGGTCGAGTTCGTTGCCGATGAGCT
>JANOYI010000411.1:0-2030 GCA_031428795.1 Ilumatobacteraceae bacterium
GAACTCGTCGGTGGTGCCCGGCGTGACGCGGGGAGCCCCGTCGAGGTCGGCGAAGCGGCGAGCGCGCTCGATCATCTCGCGCGTCGGCCCACCGCCGCCATTGCCGTGGCCGTAGGGCATCAGCGACCAGTCGCTCCAACCGTGGTCCTTGAAGTTCTTCTCGCTGAACACCAGTTCCTCGCCCACGACGGTGGCGTTGTACGTGTCGACCGGAGGAAAGTGGGTCAGCACCTGTGAGCCGTCGAGACCCTGCCACTGGAACGTGCTGTGCGGGAAGCGGTTCTGCTTGTTCCAGCTGAGCTTCTGAGTAATGAAGCGGTCGCACCCGCCGGCCTTGAAAATCTGCGGCAGCGAGGCCGGATAGCCGAACACGTCGGGAATCCAGACCTCGTCACAACGCTTGCCGACCCGGCTCTCGAAGTAGCGCGGGCCGTACACCAGTTGGCGCACCAGGCTTTCGCCGCTGGGCAGGTTCATGTCGGCTTCCACCCACATCGCCCCCACCGGCTGCCACTGCCCGGTGGCGACACGCTCGCGGATGCGCTCGAACACGGTCGGGTAGTCGCGCTCCATCCAGTCGTACTGCACCGCCTGCGAGCAGACGAAGCGGTACTCGGGATAGATGTCCATCATGCGCGTGGCGCTGGCGAAGGTGCGGGCGCACTTGCGGACCGTCTCGCGAATGGGCCACAGCCATGCGCTGTCGATGTGTGCGTGGCCCACCGCAACGACGTGATGCGCGCCGTCGCGAGCGTGCAATGCCAGCGCAGGCTGCAGCAACTTCCGGGCCGCGACTGCGGTGCCGGCAATGTCGTAGAGGTCGAGCGCGTTGAATGCAGACTCCATCTCGCGCAGCAGTCGCTGGCGGCGCTTATCCGTGGCGGACAACGCGGTGAACAGACCCAGCAACACCTCCAGATCGAGCAGAAGGTGGAACACGTTGTCGTTGCGCAATGCCAACGACGCCTGGCGAAGGCTGTAGAGAGGCCTGTCTCCCGCAGTCTTCAACGAACCGAGGTGGCCGTAGCGTGTGCCGACCATCGGGAACGTCGGGTTCGACGCGGCTTCGACCACGATCTCCAACGGCCCTGCACTGGCGTCGGGCAGTGGCAGCCCGGTGCGACGCGGGTGGATGCCCTGCAAGGGGGCGCCACGCCCGTCGGCGCCGGCTGCCCACACCAGGCCTTCGCTCTGGAAGCCGGCCGAATCGGGGTGAAAGCCGAGGTCGATAACGGCTTCCAACGAAGCCCCAGCCCAGTTGGTCGGCACGTCGGCCGAGAACCGGAACCAGGTGGTGCCCCACGGGCGGCTCCACTTGTCGCCGATGGTGAACGGCCGCCCGTCGGTCGCCAGGCCTGCGATCGCCTCGGTGTAGGGCACCGGCTCGCCGGGTGTGTCCCACGCGGTCACGTGCATCGGCACGCTGGCCGAGTACATCGCCGGCATCAGTCGTTCGCCCAGCTCCCGCCGAATGCGTCGCTCCACCAACATCGCGTCGTCATGCATGGAGGCGAGGCTACGCGACGACGGTCGTGGCGTTCTGCCGTAGCGTCACCTCCATGGGCCCTGCCGACCGACCATCGTCACCTGAGTTGTGGGATCGGCTGCGGTCCATCTGCGACGAGCTACCCGACACCAGCAGCACGATCAGCCACGGCGAGCTGGCGTGGTCGGTGGGCCCCGGCAAGAAGACCCGACAGTTCGCCACCACGTGGGACCACCACCACGACGACCGCAATGGCGTGCTGTTCGCGGCGCCCCCGGGCGCGCAGGACCAGCTGGTGGCCGCCTCGCCGGAGCGGTACTTTCGGCCGCCGTACTACGGCGGTCGCGGCTGGGTCGGCCTGTACCTCGACGTCGCCGATGTCGACTGGGACATGGTCGAGCTGCACCTCGGCGACGCCCACGCGCACACCCTCGGGTAGCGTCGCCTGACGATGAACGACCGTCCGCTGTCCGGTGTCCGAGTGCTCGATCTCACGCGCGTGTTGGCAGGCCCGCACGCTGCTCGCATGTTGCTGGATCTCGGC
>JANOYI010000412.1:0-7937 GCA_031428795.1 Ilumatobacteraceae bacterium
ATTACATCGCCAAGCTGATCGGTCTGCGCAAACAGGCGCTCGAGGTCGGTTTGTGGATGCCGCACATGCCCAAGGAGTGGGGCGGCATGGGCCTTGGTCACGTGCAGTTGGCGATGGTGCAGGCAGAGGCGGCGAAGGCCAGCATGGGTCCGTGGGTGCTGAACTGTCAGGCGCCCGATGAGGGCAACATGCACACGCTGCTGCACTGGGGAACGCCCGAGCAGAAGGAGAAGTACCTCAAGCCGCTGTGCGATGGCACCGCAATGAGCTGCTTCGCGATGACCGAGCCGGAAGTCGCCGGTAGCGACCCGACGCTGATTCAAACAACGGCCGTCCAAGACGGCGACGAGTGGGTGGCCAACGGGCACAAGTGGTTCATCTCGAATGCGCAGCGCGCAAAGTTCGCCATTCTGGTGTGCCGCACCGAAGATGACCCCGACCTGCCGCAGGCCGCCAACACCGCGTTCATCATCGACCTACCCAGTGAAGGCTGGAAGAGGGTGCGTGAGGTGGAGACCATGCACGGCGCGTCGGGTCACAGCGAGATCGTGATCGAAGACCTGCGCATTCCCGCCGCCAACATGCTCGGCGGCCGCGGCCAGGGCCACCTACTGGGTCAGTACCGCCTCGGGCCGGCCCGCCTGGCGCACTGCATGCGTTGGATCAGCCAGGCCGAAACCGCCCTTGACATGATGGTCGACCGTTCATTGGTGAGGTACTCGCATGGCAGCGTGCTGGCCGAGAAGCAGGGCATCCAGTGGATGATCGCCGACAGCAGCATGGAGATCTACCAGTCGAAGCTGATGGTGCTGCACGCCGCCTACCTGATCGACAGCGGCGCCGACTTCAAGAGCGAAGTCAGCATGGCGAAGCACTTCGTCGCCAACATGCTCGGCCGTGTGATCGACCGCAGCATCCAGGTCCACGGCGCCCTCGGCTACAGCACCGACACGCCGCTGGCGCACATGTACCAGCACGCACGCTGGGCTCGCTTCGCCGACGGCGCCGACGAGATCCACCAGATGCGCATCGCGCAGCGCACTATCAGCGCCTATCGCGACCACGGCAGCACTCGCACAGCCACAGGCAACCTGCCGCTCTAGGAGATGGTCGCTGTCCGGCCGAGTCAGCCGACGATCACGAGCGTGCGTCACCGGGCCGGCCTCTGTTGCCAGCTCGTACTTCAGCGTGGCCGGGGTGCACTCCAGCACTTTGGCGGCGCCGTCGAGAATGCCGAGAGGCGGAAGTGGTTGCGTCTGACCAGCGATGGTCGCCGAGCCAGTCAGCGCGTTGGCGTTCTCGGCCATCGTCAGCTGATCGCCCCCGATCTGCCACGTGCCCTCCAGGGTGCCTCCCCACTCACCCGTTCCGCCTTGCCCTGCGACCGAGATCTCGACAGTAAAGGCAGGGCTGTAGTTGTAGCTGCCGTCAGCGCGCAGGTCGATCAGGCCCTGCCCTTCAACCACGGCCGAGAACCCCTCGATGGAAGCCATCGGCGTCGTGTCCAGAACGTTGTCGATTTGGTCCGCCAGGAGCAGCCACTGGGCTGTCGCGCACGCATCGTAGAGTCGGCAGTGACCGATGGAAGGTGCAATGGCAAAATTGCTGGTGTTGTCTCGTGCTGATGTGGCGGAGTGTCTGGACCTGGTTGCGTTACGTGAGCGGTTGGCGCAGGCATTCATTGCGTTCAGTGATGGCGCCACCTCGGTGCCGCCGCGCATGGCCTCCATCACGCCCGACGGTCTCTTGGCAGCGATGCCTGGCTTTGTGCCCGATGTGGGGTTCGGGCTGAAGGCAGTCACCGTGTTCGCTGGCAACCACGGCACGGACATTCCGTCACATCAGGGCCTGATCACGCTGTTCGATCCACTGAACGGGTCGCCGGTCGCTGTGATGGATGCGTCGTTGATCACAGAGGTCCGCACTGCGCTCTGCGCGGCGATGAGCGTCGATCTTGGGGCTCGTCGTGATGCGTCTTCGTTGGCGGTGATCGGCGCTGGCGCGCTGGGGCACGAGCACATGCGTGTGCTGCAGGGCATTCGCCCATGGTCCGACATTCGAATTTCGTCTCGCACTCATGCGAACGCCCGGGCGCTCGCTGCGCGGCATCCTGGTAGCCGCGCTGTTGAGACGTTCGAGGAAGCTGTTCGAGGCGCAGACGTCGTGTGCCTCTGCACTGACGCTGCGTGCGCGGTGATCGACCACTCGTGGTTGGCGCCAGGAGTGCATGTGTCGTCGGTTGGCAGGGGAGCGGAGATTCCGGCAGCGACGATCTCCGAAGCGATGGCCGATGGCGTCGTGATCGTCGAGTGGCGCGGTGCCGCGCTGAACGCCCCGCCCGCGGGCGCGTCAGAACTGCAGGGTTATGACCCCTGGGCGATGGTGGAAATGGGCGAGATCCTCAGCGGCCGCGCCATTGGCCGGCGGGACAACTCGTCGATCACGGTCTACAAGTCCACCGGCCACGCCATCGAGGACCTAGCCGCGGCTCGCCTAGTCCTCGACACCGCAAGATCCAAAGGCCTCGGAACCCAAGCCCCCATCTGACCCACAGCGAGCATCGGCGCTGAGATGCGGTAGTACCGCAGATGAACGCCAACATAGGACGGGGCTTCGGTAAGTCGGCGCTGAGATGCGGTAGTACCGCAGATGAACGCCGATGCTGGATTCAGTCGGCTAGGGGGGAGTCCAGGCGGCGGCGGACGGCATTGCGGATCTGTTCGTCGAAGCGGCGCATGTGGGCTTCGATGAGCTCGGCAGCGCGGTCGGCGTCGTTGGCCCGCAGGGCCGTGAGGATTGCCCGGTGCTCGGCGATCATGTCGTGGAGGTCGGCGACATCGCCGAGATACAGGTGCCACAGGCGGTCGCTGTGCGCGTACAACATGTCCAGCTGGTTGGTCAGGAAACGATTGTCGGCGGCCGCCCACACCAGCTCGCGACATTGGTGATCGATCTCCAATAGCTCCACCGGCGACGACGAGTCGGTGGCATTCTCGAGCAGCGTCGCCATTTCATCCCACACGGATTCGTCACCACGCGCGCACGCCAAGCGCATTGCGTACGGCTCGAGAATGGCACGGGTCTCGTAGAGTACGGCCAGGTCACCGACGTCGATGCTGCTGACGTACATGCCGCGGCGGGGGATCACGGTGACGAATTGGTCGCGCACCAAACGTTGCAGCGCCTCGCGAATTGGCGTGCGACCCATCCCCAATGCGGACTGGAGAGTGTCCTCGCGAATGACGGCACCAGGAGAAAGCTCGAGCTGCACGATCATCCGACGGATGTCGCGGTAGGCCTGCTCGCTGAGCGACTCGGTACGGGGTGTGAACGTTGTGATATGATGATGATATATCACCGGATCGTGGTCGACGCGATCTTTGACTTCGTGGGAGACAACATCGTGGGAGAAACGACAGTGAGCGATTCGGCATCCAACGCATTTCCGTCATCGGCCAAGGTCGTCATCATCGGCGCCGGCATCGTCGGTAACTGTTTGGTCGGTCATCTGGCCCGCCTGGGCTGGACCGACATGGTGCAGATCGACAAGGGCCCGCTGCCCAACCCAGGTGGCAGCACTGGCCACGCCTCGAACTTCATCTTCCCCACGGATCACAACAAGGAGATGGCGTTCCTCACTTTGGACAGCCAGAACCAGTACATCGACGCCGGTCTGAACAACACGTGCGGCGGCATCGAGGTCGCTCGCGAGCCGGAGCGCCTCGAGGAGTTCAAGCGCCGCATGACGTCGGCCAAGGCCTGGGGCATCGAGGCCAGCCTGGTCACCCCCGCCGAGATCAAGGAGATGGTCCCGTTCATCAACGAGGAGATTCTTCTTGGCGGCTATTACACAGCCAGCGTGAGCGTGGTCGACTCGCTCGCAACTGGCACCAAGATGCGTGAAGAGGCGATGGCAGCTGGCCTGCAGGTGTTCGCCAACACCGAAGTGCTCGACGTCGAGACCGTCGACACGCCGGGCGGTCCGAAGGTCAGCGCAGTGGTCACCGACAAGGGTCGCATCGAGGCCGAGTACGTCGTGGTCGCCTGCGGCGTGTGGAGCCCCCGAATTGCGGCGATGGCCGGCGCCAACATTCCGCTCACGCCCGCCGTGCACCAGATGGCCGACGTCGGCCCCATCGACGTGCTGGTCGACAGCAACAAGGAACTTGCATTTCCGATCATCCGCGACATGGACACGTTCTGCTACGAGCGTCAGTCCGCCGGTTCGATGGAGGTCGGCAGCTACGCCCACCGCCCCATCCTGATGCGCCCCGACGACATCCCGTCGAACGAGGCCTCGGCGCTCACCCCCACCGAACTGCCACTCACCTACGAAGACTTCGACCCGCAGATGGAGCAGGCCATCGACCTGATGGAGATGCTCGGCGACGCCGAGATCCGCTACGCCATCAACGGTCTCCTCAGCCTCACTCCCGACGCCAACCCCGTGCTGGGCGAGACCCCCGAGGTCGCCAACCTGTGGAGCGCCGCCGCGGTGTGGATCAAGGAAGGCCCCGGCATCGCTCAGCTGGTGGCCGAGTGGATGACCTACGGCTACCCGCACATGTGCGACCCGCACGGCAGCGACATCAGCCGTTTCTACCCGCACGAAAAGACCGAGTGGCACATCAACGCCCGCTGCAACGAGCACTTCAACAAGACCTACGGCATCGTGCACCCGCGTGAGCAGTGGGCAAGCCAGCGCGGCATCCGTCGCAGTCCGTTCTATACGCGTGAAGAGGCACTGGGCGCGACGTTCTTCGACGCACGCGGCTGGGAGCGCCCGCAGTGGTACTCCAGCAACGAGAAGCTGCAGGCCAAGTTCCCCGACGCGTTCACGCCGCGCACCCACGAGTGGGATGCACGTTGGTGGAACCCGGTCACCAACGCCGAGCACCTGCAGATGCGCGAGAGCGTTGGCGTGGTCGACCTGACCGCGTTCAACGAGTTCGACTTCGAGGGCGAAGGCGTCGTCGAGTACCTCAACTACATGTGCGTCAACAGTGTCGACGTGGCCGTTGGCCGCAGCGTGTACACACCTCTGCTCACACCGCACGGTGGCTTCCGCGGCGACCTCACCATCCAGCGTCTCGCTCAGAATCACTATCGCGTCATCACCGGCGCCTTCGACGGTGGCCGTGACAACTACTGGTTCAACAAGTACCGCCACGAGTTCAACGCTCGCACCGGAAACTCGGTCACATTCACCGACCGCTCGCAGGGCATGTGCACGCTGGGCGTGTGGGGCCCCAACGCGGCGGCCACGCTGGCCAAGATCGCCACCGACCACACCACCGCCCCGTACGACCTCAGCCAGGAGGGCTTCCCCTACGGCGCCGTCCGCGAAGTGCTGATTGCCGGCGTGCCGTGCACGATGTTCCGCATCAGCTACGTCGGCGAGAACGGCTGGGAGATCTATACCAACATGGAGCACGGCCTCTCCCTGTGGGACGCGGTGTTTGCTGCTGGTGAAGAGTTCGAGATCATCCCTGTTGGCATTGGCGTGTACGCCGTCACCGGCCGCATCGAGAAGGGCTACCGCCTGATGGGCGCCGAGCTGGAGAGCGAGTACAACCCGGTCGAGGCCGGCTTGAACCGCCCGAAGGTGAAGAGCGCCGACTTCATCGGCAAGGCCGCCTACCTGGCCGCTCGCGAGGAAGCACCGGCGGCAATCATGTGCACGCTGACGATGGATTCGCAGAAGTGCGCCGACGGCTACGACCGCTTCCCGACGGGCGGCAACGAGCCGATCCTGACCCTCGACGGCGAGCGCATTCTCGACGCCAAGGGCCGCGTCTCTCGCGTCACCACGGCGGGCGCCGGCCCGTCGGTCGGCAAGTACATCCTCCTGTCCTACCTACCCCCGCAGCACGCGGTGGCGGGTACCAAGCTGCAGGTGATGTACATGAACGAGCTGTACCCGGTGACCGTTGCGGTCGCCGGTGCCACGCCGTTGTTCGACCCCACCGATGCACGCATGAAGGGCTGAGCATGAAGGTCCTCGTCTGCGTCAAGCGGGTGCCGGCACCCGGCGCCAAGATCAACATCACCGCCGACGGTCTGGCCGTCGACACGACGTACCTTGCGTTCACCACCAGCCCTCACGAGGAGTGCGCGGTGGAGGAAGCGGTGCAGCTGATCGAACGCCATGGTGGCGAATCGACCGTGCTCACACTCGGCCCCGCCGAAGCCGACGAGCAACTGCGTTACGCGGCCAGCATCGGCGTGAACAAGGCGGTGCTGTTGCCTATCGACTCCGCCGAGTGGGATCCGCAACGCACCGCTGCCGCGATCACCTCAGCAATCCAAGGCATCGAGGCCACTGACGGCCCGTTCGATCTGATTCTGTTCGGCAACGAGAGCGCCGACGCCGGCAACTTCCAGGTGGGCGTGCGGGTTGCACACGCACTCGCCCGACCGATCGTCAATGGCATCAAGGGCATCGACGTCGACGGCGACACATTGAAAGCACGCCGCGAAAGTGAGGCCGGAGTCGAGGTCTACGCACTGTCGATGCCGGCCGTGTTGGGCGTGAAGGAAGGCATCAACCTGCCCCGCTACCCAACGCTGAAGGGTCGCCTCGGCTCGAAGAAGATCGAGGTCGGCCAGGTCGTTCCGCAGGGTGTGCTCGGTGGCCAGCAGATGGTCAGCCTGGTGCAGTCGGCCGAGCCCGCCAGCGCCACCATCATGTTGGGCAACGGCCCCGAGGCAGCCCCCGCTGTTGTCGACCTGCTGGAAGAACTGGGGATCCTCAAGTGACCGTTCTCGTCGTCATCGAACACGACCGGGGCACGCTCAGCCCGGCATCTCTCGAGGCCCTCGCTGCTGCCCGCACCATCGACCCCGTCGTCCACGCGATCACCTTGGGTGCTGCGGCCGACGGACTGGCTGGCGAACTCGGTGCGCATGGCGCAGCAGTAGTGCATCAGGTCCACGATGACTTGCTCTCGGACTTCGGGCCAGAGGCATGGGGCGAGTCGGTGGCGCAGGCCGTCCGAGCCCTGCAGCCGACCTCCGTCGTTGCGTGTGGCACCGACCGCGGCAATGAAGTCATGGCGCAGGCCGCAGCGCGCCTGGACTTACCGTTCGTGGCCAACGTGATCTCGGTCAGTGAGGCAGACATCTGGGATGTCACCCGCGTTCGCTGGGGCGGTTCGCTGCTGGAGTCATGCACCCTGACTGCCGACACCAAGCTGCTGACGGTCTCGCACCACTCGTTCGAGGCCAGCGAAAGTGCTGCCGCAGGAACCATTGCGTCGGTGACCGTCGAACTCGACCCGTCGTTGGCGCGGACCATCGTGTCCGACCGCGTCGAGCGGGCTGCCGGCGTCACCTTGGCGACGGCACCCTTGGTGGTTGGTGGCGGCCGAGCGGTCGGTTCCGCCGAGGCCTTTGCGCCGCTGGAGCAACTGGCGGCGCTGCTTGGTGGCGTGGTTGGCTGCTCGCGTGCGGTCACCAACAACGGCTGGCGGAATCACACCGACCAGGTTGGACAGACCGGCACCCGGATCGCCCCTGACCTGTACATGGCGTGCGGTATCTCGGGCGCGATCCAGCACTGGGTGGGTGCAATGGCGTCGAAGAAGATCCTCGCGATCAACACCGACCCGGAAGCCAACATGGTCACCAAGGCCGACTATGCGGTCATCGGCGACCTCCACAAAGTCATTCCCGCGATCACCGCCGAAATCCTTCGTCGTCGCGGCTAAAACGGCCGCGGTAAGCGGCTGAGATGGTCGCGGATTCGAGGCTGAGTTGGCTGCGAGTCCGCGGCTGACATCGCCGCCGATTCGCGGTCGACGTAATAGGCTCGCCGGATGGGAAACAACGAGTCGCTGCCGCCACCGCCCGGACAGCCGCCTGTCCCGCCGACTCCACCCGCTGGGCCGCCCGCGCACCAGCCGCAGGCACAAACGGTCTTCGAGTCCGTTCGACCC
>JANOYI010000413.1:0-17339 GCA_031428795.1 Ilumatobacteraceae bacterium
GAACTCGTCGGTGGTGCCCGGCGTGACGCGGGGAGCCCCGTCGAGGTCGGCGAAGCGGCGAGCGCGCTCGATCATCTCGCGCGTCGGCCCACCGCCGCCATTGCCGTGGCCGTAGGGCATCAGCGACCAGTCGCTCCAACCATGGTCCTTGAAGTTCTTTTCGCTGAACACCAGCTCTTCGCCGACGACGGTGGCGTTGTAGGTGTCGACCGGCGGGAAGTGGGTGAGTACCTGCGAGCCGTCGAGACCCTGCCACTGGAACGTGCTGTGCGGGAAGCGGTTCTGCTTGTTCCAGCTGAGCTTTTGGGTGATGAACCGGTCGCAGCCACCGGCCTTGAAGATCTGCGGCAGCGAGGCCGGGTAGCCGAACACGTCGGGAATCCAGACCTCGTCACAACGCTTGCCGAATCGGCTTTCGAAGTAGCGCTGGCCGTACACCAGCTGACGCACCAGGCTTTCGCCGCTGGGCAGGTTCATGTCGGCTTCCACCCACATCGCCCCCACCGGCTGCCACTGCCCGGTGGCGACTCGCTCGCGAATGCGTTCGAACACCGTTGGGTAGTCGCGCTCCATCCAGTCGTACTGCACGGCCTGCGAGCAGACGAAGCGGTACTCCGGGTAGGTGTCCATCATGCGCGTCGCGCCGGCGAACGTGCGGGCGCACTTGCGGACCGTCTCGCGTATTGGCCACAGCCACGCGCTGTCGATGTGCGCGTGGCCGACGGCAATCACTTGATGTGCACCGTCGCGCGCGTGCAACGCGAGCGCGGGCTGGAGCTTCTTGCGAGCGGCGACCGCTGTGCCGGCGATGTCGTAGAGGTCGAGCGTGTTGAACGCTTCCTCCATTTCGCGCAGCAGTCGCTGGCGACGCTTGTCGGTGGCCGCGAGAGCGGTGAACAGGCCCAGCAACACCTCCAGATCGAGCAGAAGGTGGAACACGTCGTCGTTGCGCAATGCAAGCGACGCCTGGCGCAAACTGTAGAGCGGCTTGTCACCCGCCGTCTTCAACGAGCCGAGGTGGCCGTAGCGCGTGCCGACCATCGGGAAGGCAGGGTTGGCCGCGGCCTCGACCACGATCTCCAGCGGGCCGGCGGGAGCGTCGGGCATCGGCACGCCAGTGCGGCGCGGGTGAATGCCCTGCACGGGTGCGCCGCGCCCATCGGTGCCAGGTGCCCACACCAGGCCCTCGCTCTGAAAGCCCGCAGAGTCGGGGTGAAAGCCGAGGTCGATGACGGCTTCCAGCGAGGCGCCGGCCCAGCTGGCCGGCACGTCGGCGGTGAAGCGGAACCAGGTAGTGCCCCACGGGCGGCTCCACTTGTCGCCGATCGTGAAGTCCCGTCCGTCTGCAGCCAGTCCCGCCATCGCCTCGGTGTACGGCACGGGCTCGCCGGGTGCATCCCACGCCGACACCGTCATCGGCACGCTGGCCGAATACATCGCCGGCAGCAACCGTTCGCTCAACTCGCGCCGAATGCGCCGCTCCACCAACATCGCGTCGTCATGCATGCAGCCGAGGTTACGCGCCGCCGGTCGTCGTGATTCGGTCCGCCTTCGATTCAGCTGGCGCAGGTGATGCAGCGGGTTGCGGAGGGCAGCGCCAGCAGGCGCTCAACGCCGATGAACCCCTGGCAGTACTCGCACACGCCGTAGCTCGGTTGCTCGACGCGGCCACGGGCCAGGAGCAGTGCTTCGCGATCCGCCTTCGCCTGCCGCAACAGCGCAGCGACCTGCTGGCGTTCGAACGCGATGGTGGTGCCTTCGGGGTCGTGCTCGTCATCCACATTCGACTGCACTGCAGCCTCGACGATGTCGTCGAAGCTTCGCGTCAGGGCGACGATTTGCGCTTCGACCTCGATCAGTTGGTTGAGCACCTGGGTGCGCAGCGCCCGACGGTTGCGGCTGGTGAGCACTGGAAGGTCTGCCACACGAACATCATGCCGCGGCCATTGACGTAGCGTTCGCCGCATGGGCCCTGCCGACCGACCATCGTTTCCTGAGTTGTGGGATCAGCTGCGTTCCATCTGCGACCAACTGCCCGACACCAGCAGCAAGATCAGCCACGGCGAGCTGGCGTGGTCGGTGGGCCCCGGCAAGAAGACCCGACAGTTCGCCACCACGTGGGACCACCACCACGACGACCGCAACGGCGTGCTGTTCGCGGCGCCACCGGGCGCGCAGGACCAGCTGGTGGCCGCCTCGCCGGGGCGGTACTTTCGGCCGCCGTACTACGGCGGTCGCGGCTGGGTCGGCCTGTACCTCGACGTCGCCGATGTCGACTGGGACATGGTCGAGCTGCACCTCGGCGACGCCCACGCGCGCACCCTCGGGTAGCGTCGCCTGACGATGAACGACCGTCCGCTGTCCGGTGTCCGAGTGCTCGATCTCACGCGCGTGTTGGCAGGCCCGCACGCTGCTCGCATGTTGCTGGATCTCGGCGCCGAGGTGATCAAGGTCGAGCCGCCGGAGGGCGACATCACGCGCACCACGTGGCCGCGCGTGAACAGCATCTCCAGCTATTTCGCGCAGCAGAACGCCGGGAAGCGCTGCGTCAGCATCGACCTCGGGGTCCCCGCCGGCCGTGAGCTCTTGCTCGCCTTGGCGGATCAATGCGACGTAGTCCTGGAGAATTTTCGGCCGGGTGTAATGGACCGTCTGGGCGTCGGCTACGAGGTGCTGAAAGCCCGCAACCCGAAGGTGATCTTCGCCAGCGCCAGCGGATACGGGCAGACCGGGCCGTGGGTGCATCGCCGCGCGTACGCACCTGTGGTCGGCGCGGAGTCCGGCTTCACCAAGTCGCAGGGCGACGCCCGCGCAGCCGACTACGCCAACGACCCGCACAGCCACGCCGACGTATACACCGCGCTCGAGCTGGCCGCCGCTGTACTGGCTGCGCTCTTTCAGCGTGAGCGCACCGGCCGCGGTGATCGCATCGATGTGTCAATGGCGCAGACGATGTTGTACGTCAACGAGCACGCCCACGACTCGCTGTGGAGCGACCCGGTGCCAGACGGCGTCATTCGCAGCTTCCGGCCGATGGACTACCCGGTCATCACGGCCGCCAACGGCGAGTCTGTGGTCATCAGCGGGCATCCGGCGGAGAACAAGACGTTCGACTTCTACATGGAATCCATCGGCCGCTCCGACCTCTGTGCCGACCCGCGATTCACCGACACCGCGAGTCGGTTGCACAACCTGCAGGACATACACGACGTGCTGCACGAGTGGGCCGCAACGATGCCCAGCGCCGACGCGATCGAGGAAGCGATGTCGCGCAACAAGCTGGCCGTTGGTCGGCTGCGGTCCGTACGCGACGTGTGCGACACGGACTGGGCACGCGAGAGAAACGTAGTCGCCGAGGTTTCCGACCGCGGAGATGGAACCATTCGCATTCCGAACTCTCCATGGCGTTTCGAGGGAAGCAACGTGCGCGTCACCGGAGTGCCGCAGTACCGTGGGGAAGACAACCGGTCGGTACTCGTGGATCTGCTCGGCATGTCCACCGAGGCGGTTGACGCGCTGGAGGCCGACGGCGTGCTCACCAGTCGAATTCCGAACCGCTGAGACGCTGAGACGCTGAGACGCTGAGACGACAATGGCACTGCACTTTCCGGTCGGGCCGATGAAGGCGGCGCTCGGCGATCTGCCGCCCGCCACGCAGGACGACGAGTGGGGGTACGAGATCAAGTGGGACGGCTATCGCACGCTCGCGTTCGTGGATGACGGCAGGGTCCGGCTGCAGAGCAGCAATGGTCTTGACGTCACCGCGAAGTACCCCGAGTTGGCGGGCTTTGGCGAGTCCGTCAACGCTCCGTCGGCAATTATCGACGGCGAGCTGCTGGTACTCGATACGAACGGTCGCCCGAACTTCGGACTGCTGCAACAGCACAGCGCGCAGGTGGTCTTCTACCCCTTCGACGTGCTGCAGATCGCGGGCACCGACACGGTGTCGTTACCGTACGAGCAGCGGCGGGCACTACTGGAATCGTTGGTCGAACCGGGCAGCAATTGGATGGTGCCCGCGTATCGCATCGGTGACGGCGCAGCGCTGTACGAAGTCACCGCTGCCCAGGGCATGGAAGGCATCATGGCGAAGCGGCTGGGCTCGCCGTACCTGCCCGGTAAGCGTTCGCCGAACTGGCGCAAGGTGAAGCACCGCCTGCAGGTGGAGGTCATCATCGGCGGGTTCAACCAGGGCACCGGCAATCGATCGAACACGTTCGGCGCGCTGCTGGTGGGCGTGCCGGACGATGACGGTTCGCTGCGATTCGCCGGCGGCGTTGGCACCGGTTTCGACCAGCCCCTGCTGGAATCGTTGACGTCCACACTGCAATCGCTGGCCACGCCTGATTGCCCGTTCAACAAGACGCCGCCACGCACCTACCTTGCCGATGCCACATGGGTACGGCCGGAGCTGAAGGCGCTCGTGGAGATCGCCGAGTTCACCAACGAAGGCCACGTCCGCCACGCCAGCTTCATCCGCCTGCTCTAGTCGCCCGCCCGCAAGCCCCAGTGCGAGTGCCACGCCGCCAGTCCGAGTGCCAGGACGTCATGCGAGTGGGTACTCACACCCCGGGGTTCGAGTACCCACTCGGATGGCTCCGTCGAAAGGTCGTAGAGTTTCCGGCCGTGATCAGTCGTGACGATGCACTTGCCCTGGACGCCGCCGATCCGTTGGCATCGTTTCGCGATCGGTTCCACATTCCCGACCCGTCGGTGATCTACCTCGACGGCAACTCGCTGGGGATGCCGCCGAAGCGGACGCTGGAACGGCTGACCGAGGTGTACAACGACGACTGGGCCACCGGCCTGATCCGCAGCTGGGATCACTGGGTCGACATGCCGCAGCGCGTGGGCGACGTGCTGGCCCCGCTGATCGGCGCTGCGCCGGGCGAGGTCGCGCTGCACGACAACACCACGCTCAACGTGTACCAGGCCGTTCACGCCGCACTCGGTCTTTCAGCTGATCGCGGTCACTCGCGCGCCGTCATTGCAATCAGCGAGGACGACTTCCCCACCGACCGTTACGTCGTCGATGGCATCGCCGAGGCGCTCGGCCTGACGGTGCGTCACGGCTTCGACCGGCTGGACGACGTCGCCGTGGCCGTGCGCTCGGTCATCGACTACCGCACTGCGGAACTGCTTGACGTCGCAGCCGAAACCGCCCGCGCAACAGCAGCGGGAGTCGTATCCGTGTGGGATCTCTCGCACGCTGCTGGCGCGATCGACATCGACCTGCATGCGTGCGGTGTCGAGTTGGCAATCGGCTGCAGCTACAAGTTCCTCAACGGTGGCCCGGGTGCACCAGCGTGGACGTACGTCGATCGGGCTCTGCACGCCACCGTCCGCCAACCGATCTGGGGATGGTTCGCCAACGAGGACATGTTCGCCATGGGGCCGGCGTTCAACCCGCGGCCAGACATCGCGCGCATGATGCTGGGCACGCCCTCGATCCTTGCCCTGGTGGCAGCCGAGGTCGGCATTGCATTGTCTGCCGAGGCCGGCATGCCCGCCATTCACGCCAAGGGTTCAGCGCTCACCGGTTTCGCAATCGAGCTATGCGATCAGTACGGCCTCGCCACGCCCACCCCGCGTGACCCCACGCGTCGCGGCAACCACGTCGCCATCGAACACCCGCAGGCGAAGGCGATGGTGAAGAAACTCACCACTCGCAACGTGATCTTCGACTTCCGCGAGCCCGACATCATCCGCGCCGGCTGCAGCCCCCTGACCACCCGCTTCACCGACGTCTACGACGGAGTCACAGCAGTCGCCTACGTCTCAGCTGCCTAACTAATTCTACCCCGACCCTGGTAGTCGCAAGATCTGACACCCCTCAGCTTCCACGACAGTCAAAAGGACTGGATCGGCTGTGGCGACGGTCATCTCGCCAAGGACGGCAGTGGCAGCGCAGAAGGAATCGGCCAAGGACAACGTGCGACCAGTTGGGCCGTAATGACGAGCCCTCAGGCGTCCCGCCTGGGCGCCGACGGGGTAATCAGCGGCAATCACGTCGATTCCAAGCGCAGATACCGCAACTTCAATCTCGTCAGATGCGATGCCGTAGACGCGCTCCATCCGGTCGAGGACTTCCGCTAGTTGCACAGAGGACATAGCGAGCTCGCCATCCCAGAGCAAACGCTGAACCATCGGCGCCGCGGGTTCATCGCGAAGGTAGGCAATCAGTGCGTACGCATCCAGCAGTACCGTCACTTCGCCACCCTGCGAACCTTCGCGCGCTCGGCCTTCGCGTCTGCGGCTGCCTCCATTTCGCGGAGTTCATCCGTGTTCGGTCCTGGCCCAGCAAACCGTCCACGAAAGTGGGCGACCGGATCGTCAGGAACCGCGCGAACCACAGCGAGATCGCCGCGGTCTATGACCGCTACTCGACCGACACCCCATCGGCGACGAATCGAGGCTGGCAGCGAAATAGAGCCATTGGACGTGACCCTGACAACCGAAGCCTCATATCCGACACTATGCGCTTCCGTATGGTGATTCATAGTTTCATAATACACGATGTGGATACATCCCACTGAGAGTGTGTCGGGGGGTCGCACGTACACTCCGGCTTGGGGGTGATGCAGGTGGCTGAGGACTCACGAAGTGAGCAGTTCGATGCGGTGATCATCGGGGCCGGGTTTGCGGGCATGTACATGCTGTATGCGCTGCGTGAACAGGGCTTCAGCGCACGTGTCTTCGAAGTGGCCGACGACGTCGGCGGCACCTGGTACTGGAACCGCTACCCCGGTGCACGCTGCGATGTCGAAAGCCTGGAGTACAGCTATTCGTTCAGCCCAGAGCTGGAGCAAGAGTGGGAGTGGAGCGAGCGTTACGCCGGGCAGCCCGAGATTCTGCGCTACGCACAACACGTTGCCGACCGGTTCGACTTGCGCCGAGACATCCAATTCGAAACCCGTGTTCATTCCGCCGATTTCGACGACGCCGCCACCGGCTGGACCATCGTCACCCGCACTCTCAAAGGGGTCGAGCAGACAACCCAAGCGCAGTTCATGATCACCGCGGTCGGCTGTCTCAGCAGTACCAACCTGCCGCAGTTCCCCGGGCGCGAGACGTTCGCTGGCCCCAGCTATCACACCGGCACATGGCCGCATGAGGGTGTCGACTTCACCGGCAAGCGGGTCGCGATGATCGGCACCGGCTCATCCGCAGTGCAGTCGATTCCGGTGATCGCGAAGCAGGCTGCGCACCTCACCATCTTCCAGCGAACGGCGTCGTACACGGTCCCGGCGCACAACCGCAGCCTGACGCCGGAGGAGGTCGCCGAGGTGAAGGCCGACTACGCCAGCCTGCGTGCAGCGAACCGACAGATGGCCGGCGGCTTCGGCGCTCGCTCGGCACGGGGCGAGATCGGCGCCCTCGAAGTCACGCCCGATGAGCGCGCGACCGAGTACCAGAAGCGGTGGGAGGTGGGTGGCCTCAGCTTCTTGGGCGGGTACAACGACATCATTCTGAGCCCTGAGTCGAACGAGACTGCGGCCGAGTTCGTGCGCTCCAAGATCGCCGAGACGGTGACGGACCCGGCCACCGTCGCGCTACTGACACCGTCGCACGTGATCGGGTGCAAACGGTTGTGCATCGACACCGGCTTCTACGAGACGTTCAACCGCGACAACGTGTCGCTGGTGGACGTCAGCAAGCAGCCGATCGAGGAAATCACTGCAACCGGAGTCCGCGTTGGCGGCATGGACTACGAAGTGGACGCGATTGTCTACGCCACCGGCTTTGATGCAATGACGGGCAGCCTGCTGAAGATCAACGCCCGAGGCCCCGAGACGTCGCTGCAAGATGCGTGGGCCGCTGGGCCGCGCACGTACCTCGGGCTGTCGGTGCACGGATTGCCCAACATGTTCACCATCAGTGGCCCGGGCAGTCCGTCAGTGCTGACCAACATGATCACGTCGATCGAGCAGCACGTCGAGTGGATTCGCGACTGTCTGGTCGCCATGCGGGCCAAAGGTTTGAGGCGCATCGAAGCGACCGAGGCTGCACAGGAGGCGTGGGTGGACTACGTCAACGCCGTTGCGGACATGACCCTGTTCCCGAAGTGCAACTCGTGGTACCTCGGCGCCAACGTGCCCGGCAAGACCCGCGTGTTCATGCCGCTACCCGGCTTCCCCCCATACGCAGAGCAGTGCGTCGCCGTCGCCGCCAACGGCTACGAAGGCTTCGTCCTCAATTAGCCGTCACTCGTCCGGCCCGTACGCGCCGTTCCGGCGGAGTTTGTCCAAGGCGGCCTGCAAGTCACGGTCGCGGTGATAGCCGCGCTGTTCGATGAGCTGAACAGCGTGAGCGGACTCAAGCCAGTCGGCCCCCGTGGCCACTGCACGCAACGATGCAAGATCATCAGCATCGTTCGGTCGTTGCCGGTCATCGCGTGCCAACAATTTCAACGCAATCAAGAAGCCCACACTCGCCACGGGCAGCCTGAGACCAGGGAGTACCTCGACCGAGTTCGCGCTCGCCACAACCTCAGGCTCGATGCCGCTCGATGCGAAGAGCAGGTCAGTCACCAACGACCCAGACTCTGGGTGCCGCAGGCGGGCCGTCGCCAACCGACCAGTGGCGATCTGCTCGATCGCCGTGTCGACAACAAACCCGTCGCTCGTCAACCTGTACAAAAGCGCTTCAGCGTCGTCGTCGCTTCCGACGAGAACAGCAACATCAGCATCCCTCGTCATGCGCGGCTCGGCGCGGACCGAGACCGCCAGACCACCCACGACTGCGAAGTCCACGTTGTGCCGATGCAGCGCCTCAGCAATGCGGGCGAGAGCGCGGCCGAGGGCCGTCACGCCAGCAGCCGCAGTTGGCGCACTCGCCCAGGCGAGTCGCCGAGGGGCGCCCCGGAACGGTTGCCCCACCAACGTTCGACCACCGCCGCCACTTCCGCTTCGCTCGCCGAAGGGTTTTCCCGACGAAAGCGCAGCGCCACCATCTGCGCGGCCGAGTCCGCTAGATCACACGCCACGGCGAGACCATCTGGAACTGCAAACGGCATATGGGGATTCTATCTACCAGCCCGTCGATCGTCGGCTCGCTTCACTACGCGCTCACACGACTCATGTCGCGAGTTCGGCTCGGTCTCGGTACTGACTCAGGGACTCGGGGTTGGCGAGGGCTTCTGTGTTTCTCACCTCGCGGCCGTTCACCACGTCGGCAACGGCCAACTCGCTGATCTTGTTGCTGCGCGTGCGCGGTACATCGGTGACTTGGACGATGCGCGCGGGCACATGCCGCGGCGACGCATGAGCACGCAGGCGCGCACGCATCTCTGCCTGCAACGCGTCGTTCAAGCGCATGCCTTCCGCAAGACGCACGAACAGGACGATGCGGGTGTCGTCGTCCCACTGCTGCCCGACCGCGATTGCCTCGACGACGCCCGCGATCTGCTCGACCTGCGCGTAGATTTCGGCGGTGCCAATTCGTACTCCACCAGCGTTCAAAGTCGCATCGCTGCGCCCGTGAATCACCATGCCGGCGTGCTCCGTCCACGAGGCGAAGTCACCGTGCGCCCACACGCCGGGGAAGCGTTGGAAGTAGGCGGCATCGAACTTCGAGCCGGCGGCGTCGTCGCCCCAAAAGCCGACGGGCACGCTGGGGAACGGCATCAAGCAGACCAACTCTCCCTTCTCACCGGGCTCGGTGACGACAACACCCTCAGCCGAGAAGACTTCCACGGCCATGCCCAGGCCGGGACCCTGAATCTCGCCGGCATACACGGGCCGGGTCGGGTCGCCGCCAACGAAGCAGGCGCACAGGTCGGTGCCACCGCTGATGCTGGCCAGGTGCACGTCGGGCTTCATCGCCTCGTACACCCAGCGAAACCCTTCCTCACTCAACGGCGACCCTGTGCTGCACACGGTGCGCAGGGCCGACAGACCGTGCGAATCGACCGGGCGCACACCTGCCTTGTGCACGCTGTCGATGTACTTGGCGGAGACACCCAGCAGCGTCAGCCGTTCGCTGGCAGCGACTTCGAAGAGGCGCGCTGCCGACGGGAACGCGGGGTTGCCGTCGAACAGCACCGCGGTCGCGCCGCTGGCCAACACGCTGACCAGCCAGTTCCACATCATCCAGCCACAGGTGGTGAAGTACAGCACCCTGTCGCCGGCGTGGATGTCGCAGTGCAATTGGTGCTCCTTGAGGTGCATCAGGAGCACGCCGAGCGCGCGATGGGTGATGCACTTGGGCTTCCCCGTCGTGCCGCTGGAGTAGAGGATGTAGACGGGGTGGTCGCCGGGCAGGCGGGTGAAGCGCAGCGGCGCGTTCGCGTGAGGCGCGACGTAGTCGGCCCAGCGCACTCCGCCGGCGATGGCGCTCACGTCGGGGACGTCAGCGAGCACGCCAACCACGACTGTCCGGCGAACCGATGGCAGCTGTTCGACGATGGTCGCGATGCGACCGAGGCAGTCGAACTCCTTACCTGCGTAGCGATAGCCGTCGGCTGCTACCAACACGGTCGGCTGGGTCTGGCCGAAGCGATCGACCACGCCGTCGACGCCGAAGTCACTGGACGTAGACGTGAACGTGGCGCCGATTGCGTTGGCCGCGAGGAAGGCGACAATCGTCTCGGTCACGTGCGGCATGTAGGCGGCGACTCGGTCGCCCGGCTGCACACCGTCGGCCACCAGCGCTGCGGCGAGTGCGGCCACCGACGCTCGCAATTCGGCCCATGTGAGGTTGCTGCGCTCACCGTGCTCGCTGATCGCGACAATTGCCTCCTCGCCAGCACCGGGCCGCACGGCCAGAGCATTCTCCGCGTACGACACCGATGAGTCAGGGAAGAAACGTGCACCGCGAATCGACCCGTCGCCCGCATCAAACGCGACCGGGCCGGGCTCGCCGATGACGTCGCTGTACTCCCACACTCGCTGCCAAAAGTCGCCGGGCTGAGCGACGGACCACGCGTGCAGGGCCACCGAATCGACGACTTCCGCATGATCGGCGGCGACAGACCGACGGAACGCTTCCATGCGGGTGGCAGCAACTCGTTGGGCGGTTGGTTTCCACATCGGTTGCATCGGTGGCATCCTACTTTTCATGGATCTCGCACTGAACGGTCGACGGGCATTGGTCACGGGCGCTTCCAGCGGCCTCGGGTTGGGCTGCGCCCAGGCACTCGCCGCCGAGGGTGCCAAGGTCACACTGCTGGCCCGCACCGCCGGCCGCCTCGAAGCGGCGGCTGCGACGATTCCGGCGCGCACCCATTCGGTTGTCGGTGACCTCTCGGATCTCGCCTCCATCCCCGCCCTCGTGGCCGCCGCCGAAGAGCTGATGGGCGGCATCGACATCGTCATCGTCAACGCCGGTGGGCCACCGGCTGGCACCTTCGCCAGCCTCGAGTTCGAGCAGTACGAAGCCGCGCTGCGGCTGAACCTGCTGTCCGGTATTGCTCTCTGCCAAGCCGCGCTGCCTGGCATGCGAGAACGCGGTTGGGGCCGCATCGTGGCCATCACTTCCACCTCCGTGCGCGAGCCCATCGGCAACCTGATGCTGTCCAACACGGCGCGCGCCGGGTTCACCGCCTTCCTCAAGACTGTCGCCACCGAGGTCGCGCCTGACGGCGTCACCGTCAACACATTGCAGCCAGGGCTGCACGTGACCGACCGCATCACATCGCTCTACGGCGACACCAGCGGCCTGGCCGCCAACGTGCCAACCCGCAGCCTCGGTGACGCCGCCGACTTCGGACGCATCGCTGCGTTCCTGTGCAGCGACTCTGCCCGCTATGTGACAGGCGTGTCGATTCCGGTCGACGGCGGCGCCCTGCGCGGCCTTCAGTAGCTGTCCGCTGACGACCATTGAATTCAAGGGTCGCTACGCCCGGTTCGTTGAATTCAACATTCGAGGCAGAAGAGCTACGCCCGACGCGAGCGCGGGCCGACATGGGCGACGCGGCTGGGGACTGGATGACCAACCAGTCGCTCGACCAACAGCGCGGCCTCGATCAGCGCCTCGATACCGATACCGGTGTGGATGCCGAGGTCGTCGCAGAGCGCCACTGCCTCCTCCGTCGCCACATTGCCAGCGGCGCCCGCCGCGAACGGTGAGCCGCCAAGCCCGCCGACGCCTGTGTCGAACCGAACCACACCGGCCTGCAGGCCCGCGTACAGATTGAGCAGACCGGTGCCGCGCGTCTCGTGTAGGTGCAAGCCGACGTTGGTTCCGGTGAACGCCAGCACGTCGTCGATGCGTCGCGGCGTCGACATGCCGGTCGTGTCGGCCAGCGTGATTGCGGCCGCACCCGAGGCCCGCAATCGCTCGGCCAGCAGCGCAACATCCGACGGCTTCGCATCGCCTTCGTATGGAGAGCCGAACGCGCATGAGATCACCGCGTCGACGGGCACGTCGCCGGCCAACGAACAGATCGCCTCGATAGCTGCGACCGACTCGTCGATCGACATTTGCACGTTGCGCTGGTTGTAGGTGGCGGAGGCCGAGATGGTGACAGTCAACTCATCGAGTCCAGCGGCTAACGCCAGTTCGGCGCCGCGGAGGTTCGGCACGAGTGCGGCGCGCACCACCCCATCGAGCGGCCCGAGCGCGGCAACCACTTCGGCCGCACCGGCCATCGCTGGCACGGCCTTCGGGCTGACGAACGCGGCGATCTCGATGTGCGTGATGCCCGCGATGAGTAGCGCGTCGATCAGCTCCAAGCGATCGTCGACACTGAGCGGCGCCTCAGACTGCAGGCCGTCGCGTGCGCCGACTTCGCGGATCGTGATGCCTTGCCGAAAGTTCATCGGATTGCTCCCTCGGTACCAATGGCGTGCAGTGCCGCCAGTGCCATGTCGCGCAACATTGGTGACAGCGTGCGCGGCTGCAAGGTGCCCGTGTGTGGCGTGGAGTTGATCAAGCCGATAGCCGCCTGCACTGCGGCAGTTGCACGCGCCCGAGCGATGCGCGGGTACAGCTGCCGCAGCACTGCAACCCACACGTCCACGTACTGGCGCTGCAGCGCACGGACGGTGTGCGCCTGTGCATCGTCCAACTGTCGCAACTCGCGGCTGTGCACCACGATCAGATCGGGTTGACCGAGAGCAAACCGCACCTGCATGTCAACCAGCGCGGCGAGCGCCGCGTCCGCATCAGAAGCCGCGTCGACACACGCACGACCACCGGCCAGCAGTTGCTCGCTGACGTCGGAGAGCATTGCCGCCAACAACGCATGCTTGCCCGAGAAGTGCCAATAGATGGCCGGGCCGCTGACACCGGCTGCAGCACCGATGTCGTCGATGCTGGTCGCGCCGTAGCCGCGCGTCGCAAACAGATGTGCGGCAGCGCGCACGATCTGTTCGGCGCGAGACACCGTCACCAGCTGCCCGAGCTTCCGCCACCGCCGCCAGAGAAGCCGCCGGAAAACCCACCGCCAGAGCTGCCACTGCCACCCGACGGAGCGGGCTGGGTGCGAGCGGACGACCAGTCACCGCCGTGGCTGTACAGCAACAGTGGCGCAGTCTGCATCAGCCGATCGTTCGGCGGGACCGTGCTGTTGGCCACCGCTCGTCCCCACGCGTCCGCAGCACCCAACGCCACCGCCCATGCGGAGTACTCGCGCAGCAGACCGTTCTTCCAGGCCCACTCGACATGCTGGCCCTCGCTGGCCTCGAGGAAGCGGCGGAACGACTCGGTGCGCAACGCCAGCGCGCTGCCCGTCGCGCTGCGCTGCGGCAACAAGGACCGGTAGGCAACTCCGGCGACGACAGCCGGTATTGCCAGCCCAGCAAGGAGCGCAATCGGCCAGCTGAACAGCAAACCCTTCCATGCGCAGAAGCCAACAATTGCGGCGGCCAGGGCGGTGACGACCCCAAGTCCTGCGGGGAACGTGGGGGCGGTGCCGGGCGCGAACTTTTTCCACCAGCCCGAGGCAGCTGCGACCTTCTTCTGCTCGGCGGCAACCTCGGTCCACAACGCTGCGAGCTGTGGCTGGTACTTGCCCAGTTCCAACTCACCATCGGTACCCAAAAGTGTTGCGATGCGTTCCTGGGTGATCGGCTCGGCACTTGCGAGCGCGGGGCCCGCCGAGAGAGTCTGCGGACTGTCGCCGGTGAGCTCGACCACGCCGACGGCAATCTGGTCGGAGAACCACGCCGACACCGAGGCGCTGTCAACCGTCTCGTTCAACAACATCGATCCCTGCCACGGCCGAATGCCAGCGGGTGGCACGAATTCGGTGGTGACCATCTCGTTCAGCTCCTGGTCGGTCACCAGGCGGGAGGGGCCACCGGAGGTGCCGTAGGCCGCGTCGGCCGCGCCACCGCCACCCACCTCGTTGCGACCTTGACGGCGAGCGATGCGATACCCACCGAAGCCGGCTGCGGCGCCGAGCACGCCGACACCAGCGGCCAGCGGCAGCGGGTTGCTCTCGCGAGGTGTGATCGGAGCAGGCAGCGGCACATCGACTGGATCAGACAAAGAAACGATCTGCCCGCCCACCGTGATCGCGTAGCCGGCAGGCAGTGGCTCGAAGACCACCCGATACAGGTCGCCGACACGTTCGAGTTTGCAACCGCCGACGGTGCCCGCAGGCCCAACGTTGCACGTTGGATTGGCCAGTTCAAGGCCGGTGAGTATGACCTCGAAACGACCCGTTTCGAGCACTTCCGGTGCCCGTGGGTCGCCAATGATGTCGAGCGCCAGCTCGCCTGATGAAAGCTGGGCATCGGGCAGTGTGTAGGACAGCTCATAACGATGCTGACCATCGATGGTGACGTCTGGGTCGCCAATTCGTATGCGGGTGGTGTTGCCCTGGTTCACCACACCGACTTGATCAGGTGCAGTCTCCGAGAAGGCGAGTACTTCAGTCGCAACTCCGAAGTCGTTGGGGATGATCCGCTCGTACCCGTGACGATCGTTGGTGCCGAAGTCCTGGTCGACGATCTCGCGAATGCGCACACCGTCGACACCCTCGGGGCTGACGACCACCTGCTTCGCATCGAATCGTTCCTCGTGCGTGCCGCCGCCCATCAGACCAGCGAGTACCAGGACCGGCCCGACCAGCAGTGAGCCGCCAACGGCGACGTGACGGAGAGAACCAACTGGGTTGAGCACACTCGCACGGTACCGGCTGACGATGAGTTGCTGCAGTGACGACTACTGCGAGAACTAGGCCGAAGGAGAGAACCGACGCGACAGCTGCGTACGCGAGTGGATCCCGAGCTTGCGATACACGTTGTGAAGGTGGAACTCGACGGTCTTCTCGCTGATGAACAGCAAGGCAGCGACTTCTCGGTTGCTCATACCAGCCACGACGGCGCGCGCGATGCGTAGTTCCGCAGGTGAGAGCAAGGCATCTGGACCTCCATCTGTCACGGCGGACAGGCTTTCGCGAAGCTCTGCGCATCGGGCCGACCAGCTGACCGCGCCGAGCGCATCGAAGATTGCGATGGCCTCTGCGAGATCAGTCGTCGCAATGAGAGCTGACCTGCTGGTGGCGCGACGCTCAGCGCGACAGAGCAACGTGCGAGCGAGTTCGAACGGAGCCGTCAGTCGCTCGTGATGCCTCAACGCGGTCGCAAACCACTGTTCGGACTCCTCCGCCGAGGCGGCCATCAGGGCCCGGCAGCGCGCAGTTGTTGCCGACGCCCATGCGCGGTTTGAGACGATCGCTCCCGACTCGAAACGCGACAGCGCTCGCGTCGCCTCGTGGCGACGGCCCGCACGAACCAGGGCCTCCACATGATCAGCCTGCCACCACAGGCCGCCCGGATCGACCCACTCGTACGCCGTGACCATCGCGTCGACCAAATCGAGGTGCGCCGCAGCTTTTTCGGGGTGGCCCAGACCGAGCTCCAGCAATCCCAACGAGTAGTGCGCCCACAGAGTCGCGGTGTCAAGGCCCATCGGCTCACTCTCCGCAAGCGCGGCCGCTGCACGGGCACGGCAGTCGTCGGCGCGCCCGAAACCTGCGTCGAGGTGCGCGGTGAAAGCGGTCAGCCAAATACGCGCACCGGTGAGCGTGACCTCGGTGACTACGTCACTGGTGGCCAACGCCCACGCTTCGTCCCAGCGCCCTGAACGCCAGCACAGTTCGGCGAGCGTGGCGCGAGCGAGCGCGGTCGTGGCGAATCGGGCGCGGCGTCCTGCCCGATGAGCGACCGCGTTGAGATAAACCCGGCCCGTCTCCCACTGCTCGGTGTACACGTGCACCATGCCCACAAGTTGCAGAAAGAGATCCGCCTCTGCGATATCGCTGTCCTTGAGAACGTCGGCAACCTGTTGAATCTCCGGAAAGCGACGGTCAAACTCCTCGATGTCACCGTGGTGCATGCACAGGAACGCGAACATCAATGACGCCGGCAGCGCGCTGCTTCCATTGCCGCGCTCCGCTAGCACGCAGGCACGGCGGGCGATCGGTATCGACTCCACGATGTCTGATGTCATCAGCGCGGTGCTGGCCGCATGGACGAGCAATATCGCAGCCCTGTCGAGGTCGTATGGCTCAACAGCTTCTGCAGCCGCGACGAAAAGGTCGCGGCTGTACCGAGGCCCCCGCTGGTACATCTCGAGTTGGCCGAGCTGCCACGCGATGTCGGCACGCAACAACGGCTCGGATGTGCCGATGCGCGCTGCGTCAAATGCCGCCCGGGCGTCGTCGTACTGACCGGCGTTCCAGAATCCGTCACCTGCGTGGTACAGCAGCTGCGCTCGCTCCTCTGAGGTCGCCGCGAAACCCCCGGCGCGGGTGAATAGCTCTCCGGCCATCGCGGCACCGCCAAGTTCTGTGGCCTCCCCCGCCAGCTCGGCGAACGCCGCTGATGCCTCTGGGTCAGGGCCGATTGCCGACGACGCGAGGTGTTCGGCCCGCAGCACCCGATACCTGGGTTCGCCAAGCACACCAGCGAACGCACGATGCAACGCACGTCGCTCTGACGGTGTCATGGCGGCGACAATGGCGGCTCGCTTCGAGCCCTCGGCGAGCGCGATCCGGTCATCGGTGAACTCAACGGCGCCCGCCTCCTCGAGGTCGAGCAGCCCCTCGACGTCAACGCCCAACACCGCGAGGACCGAGCAAACGACGCGGACCTCCTCGGTTGCGTCCACCGCAACCACTTCCAGAACGCGTCGGAAGCCGTCGGTCGTTGCCGACGATGGAGTTCGATCGAGGTCGTTGGCGGGCCGGTCGATACAACACCGTAGCGAGGCTGGAGCGACGCTCGATTCAGTCGATCACGACAGAGCCGGGAGCGCCCCATAGCGCGGAACCATCGGAGAATAGCCACGTGCCCGCGGGCGAGACCGCTAGCCCGATCGCAGGCGCGACATCGACTGGTGACGCACGCTCAAGATTGCCGTCGACACCCACCGCAAAGATCATCATC
>JANOYI010000414.1:0-6076 GCA_031428795.1 Ilumatobacteraceae bacterium
CGATCGGCACTCGCACCTGGGCGGTGGTGTCGCGCTCGCGAATGGTGACGGCGCCGTCTTCGAGCGAGTCGAAGTCGATGGTGACGCACAAGGGCGTGCCGATCTCGTCCTGTCGGCGGTACCGCTTACCAATGGCCTGCGTCTCGTCGTAATCGACCATGTAGCGCTCGGCCAACGTTGCGCGGATCTGGCGAGCCAGCGGCGTGAGCGTGTCCTTTTTGCTGAGCGGCAGGATGGCCACCTTGTACGGGGCCAGACGGGGATGCAACCGCAACACTGTGCGCGGCTCGTCGTTGATCACGTCTTCGTCGTAGGCAGCCAGCAGGAAGGCCGCCATTGCGCGGTTCACGCCCGCGGCCGGCTCGATGACGTACGGGACGTACCGCTCGTTGGTGGCCTGATCGAAATAGTCCAGCTTCTGGCCGCTGTGCTCGGCGTGTTGCTTGAGGTCGTAGTCGGTTCGCTGCGCGACACCTTCCAGCTCGCCCCAGCCCCACGGGTACATGAACTCGATGTCGCTGGTTCCACTGCTGTAGTGGCTGAGCTCGTCGGCGTCGTGCGGACGCAGGACCAGCATCTCGGCTGGGATACCCAGATCGATGTACCACTGCAGGCGTGCATTGCACCAGTACTCATACCACTGCGCGCTCTCCGCCGGTGGCACGAAGAACTCCAGCTCCATCTGCTCGAACTCGCGTGTTCGGAAGATGAAGTTGCCGGGAGTGATCTCGTTACGGAAGCTCTTGCCAACCTGGGCGATGCCGAACGGCGGCTTCTTGCGGCTGGTCTGCAGCACGTTGACGAAGTTGACGAACATGCCCTGCGCCGTCTCCGGACGCATGTACACCTCGGCGCCGCTGCCCTCGACCGGGCCGGCGAACGTCTTGAACATCAGGTTGAACGCGCGTGCCGCCGTGAACGATCCGGTCGCTGCGCAGTTGGGGCACACGTTGGGGTCGGTGAGATGGTCTTCACGGAAACGCTGCTTGCACTTGGTGCAATCGACCAGCGGATCGCTGAAGTTGGCGGGGTGGCCACTGGCCTCGAACACCTGCGGCGGAGCCAGGATGGCCGCGTCGATCAACACGACGTCGTCGCGTTGCTGCACCATTGTGCGAATCCATGCCTCGCGCACATTGCGCAGCATCAGCGAACCCAGCGGGCCGTAGTCATAGCTGGAACGGAAACCGCCGTAAATCTCGGCAGACGGGTACACGAAGCCCCGCCGCTTACAGAGATTCACGATCTGGTCAAGTTCGGTAGCAGCCATAGCGGTGCAAGGTTACGGGCGCCCCTTCGACAGCCGCGAAATCATTTCCGAATAGTGCGAGGATGCAGAGCTGCGCTGGACGTCCACCAGCACCGGAGGAGCCGACGTGATCCGAACCAACAGGGGTACGGCTGTATTGAGCCTTGCCGTGTCGATTGCACTGCTCGCCGCGTGCAGTGATTCGAAGAGTGTTGGCGACGCGTCCGTCGTCGCGACGACAGAAGCAACGACGGCGCCAGCCGACTCGGTGGCGACGACGGACGCCGCAACAACCTCCATTGCGACCACCACCACGTCCACCGCACCGACGACGACCGTCGTCGCGGTCGACGAACTGGTCCTGCGGGACGCTGGCGTTGGCATCTATGACCTGGGCGCAGAAGCCGAGGTCGTCCTGGCCGGGCTCTCTGACGAATTGGGTCTCCCAACGAGCGACGCGACTGTCGACTACGTCGTGGCTGATGGAGTCGGCGCTTACACCACCGTCGACGGTGACGTCGGCTTCGTCGCGCCAATCGGTCGCACAGTGTGTTGGTCGGTCAACCTGTGCGCGGAGTTCGGCGGAGCCAGCGTTGCATCCATGTCGTTCACCGGATGGTCGTACGCCAACGACCCCACTGCGGCGCTGTCGTCGGTGGGCGGCGGGACTGTTGGCGCCCGCTGGAGCGACCTGCCTGAGTTGGACGTCGACGACGGTGGTTGCTACTCCGTCGGCAGTGGCACCATCGATGGCATCCGTGTGACGCTTGAATCCAGCGGCGATCCTTTCGGCTCGTTCGACGACGCGGGCAACTACGTCATCCAAGTGCCCTCCCCTGCCGACGTGACCATCATCGCGATGGAAACCGGCAAGACCCCCATCTTCCTGTACGGCGACTGCTGACGCTGACCGCAGCTAGTGCGTCTCGAACATGGCAACCGTGCGGAGACGGCGCTCGATGTGGTGTTCCAAGGCACGCGTTGCGTGAGTGGCAACCTCGTGGGTGGTACGTGAGGGCGGCGTGTCAAGGGCGTCGTTCAGCCGACCGCCAAGGATCATCCGCATCAGTTCCAGAGCTGGCTCACTGAGCGGCGCCCCGGAGCGACACGTGCGGCACAGCGCGCCACCCTGGTCCATATCGAATGCGATCAATGGGCCGGGTTCGCCACAGCGCACACACTCGTCGAGCTCGGGGCGTACACCTTCGGCCGCCAGCAGCTTCCAGAAGAACGCCGGCACCACCAGCGACCCGCCGCGCTCGCCAATGGTGCGCAGCGCACCAACGACCATGCGGTAGAGCTGTGCGTTCGGCTCACGGTCAAGAGACATCTGGTCGGCAGCTTCGAGAACCGCAATGCCAGAGGTGAGGTGATCGAGGTCGACCACCATCGGGGCCAACGACTCAACGGCCTCGGCCTGGCTGATGATGTCGAGTTCGCGACCCTGCGCCAGGAGCAGGCGCACGTGGCTCATCGGTTCCAGCCGACCACCGAAACGAGACATGGTCTTGCGCACGCCCTTGGCAACGGCGCGTACCTTGCCGTGGTGCTCGGTGAGCAGCACCACGATGCGGTCGGCTTCGCCCAATTTGTAGGTGCGCAACACGACTGCTGTGTCGCGATAGAGATGGCTTGCCATGGCCCCGCCTAGTCGATGCCGCCGAAGCGGCGGTGGCGGTGTGCGTACGAGCTGATGGCTTCGTCGAGATGGCCCGGGCCAAAGTGCTGCCAGGTGGTGTCGACGAACACCAACTCGCTGTACGCCAACTCCCACACCAACGAGGGGGGCATACGGTGTTTGGCACCCACGACAACGACCAGGTCAGGGTTCACAAGTGCGGGTGCGTTGAGCGCTGCGTCGATGGACGCCTCGGTGATGGCCTCGCCGGCAGCTTGCAGGCCGGCGATCAACCGAGTGAGCCGAGCGCGACCATCGTCGTCAGGTTGCGCGACAGCCAGGCATGTGCCCACAGTTGCCTCACGTGCCGGGACCTCGTCAGTCGCGGACGAATCGCCTGGGCCGAACGGACGCACAGTGAGCCAACTGGCGCCCACATGATCGGCCACTTTGCCCCACTCGTACAGTCGGTCTGCCCATTGGTCGGCGGGTAGTTCCGCCCACTCCGCGAGCGTGCCCCCGACAACGATGACATGACGAAGGGACACCCCCTCGGCGACTGCGGCGTTCATGGAACCATTGTCCCACGCGGCCGACGGGTTTGTTGGCACAGTCTCCGGAATCGGGGAACTGCAGCGGACTATGGTGCAGAGCCGTGACCGCCATCTCCCCCGCCGACAAGCCGTTGGTGCATGTCGCGTGCATCATGGACGGCAACGGCCGGTGGGCGAAGCGCAAGCACCTGCCTCGCACGGAGGGGCACACCGAAGGCGAGGAGAACCTCGCCCGCCTGGTTCGGGTTGCAGTCACTCGCAACGTCGGGTGGCTGACGGTGTTTGGATTCTCCACCGAGAACTGGGTGCGCCCGCGCACCGAGGTGCGCCACATTCTCGGGTTACACAAGAAACTGTTCGGTCGCGTTGCCGAGCTGAACGAGCTGAACGTGCGTATCCAGTGGATGGGCCGTCCCTTCGACAGCCCAGACGCACGCACCCCCAAGTACGTGCAGCGCGCAATTCGCAAGGCCGTCGCGGACACTGCTGGTAACACTGGCATGGTGCTGACAGTTGCGTTCGACTACGGCAGCCACTCCGAGATGGTGCACGCAGCAGTCGCCGCTGCGGCCGAGGGTCCGGTCGATCAGGCGGCGATCGATCGTCACCTGTACCTGCCCGAGTTGCCGCCCGTCGATGTGATGGTGCGCACATCCGGCGAGCTGCGCATCTCCAACTTCATGTTGTGGCAGAGCGTCGGCGCCGAGGTCTATTTCACCGATCGGCCGTGGCCAGACTTCGACGGCCACGAGTTGGATGCTGCTCTCGCGCTCGTTGAGTAGTCGACCGTGAGCGACCTGCCCGCGGGCGACTTCGCGTCCTGGTTAGTCGAGGTCCGCGAGGCCATCGAAGGTCAAGGGGCAATGCCGCAACTCCGACATTGTGCATTGCCTGCTCGGAGAGCGTGAGTCGAATCATGTAATCCGGATCCGGTCCCTGGTAGCCCCGAACCCCGATCCACCAGAAGGCGACCAGCGGAGTCGAAACAACGATCACGATCGCTGCAAGAACGGACAGCGACCGCCGCTTCGGCATCTCTTCAGTATGCCCGTTCCGACGCCTCGACTCGGACGGCGACGGTTGAACGCCCACCTCTGGCCCAACCCGGGCGGACTCATCCTCTGTTGGACTGGGGTTGGCTTCTAGGCTGCACGAATGCCTAAATCCGCCTCTGTCATCACGGCGCTGGCGGCAGTGACGGGCGCGCTGCCTGCTGCGGAAGAGCGTCCGGGGCAGCAAGAGATGGCTGTGGCGGTGGCCGACGCCATCTCGACTGGCAGACATCTCGTGGTGCAGGCGGGTACGGGCACCGGCAAGACCCTTGGCTATCTGGTGCCTGCGATCGTTGCAGGGAAACGCGTCGTCGTCGCCACCGCTACGAAGGCTTTGCAGGACCAGTTGGCGGCGAAGGACCTTCCGTTTCTGCAGGCTCACCTGGGCATTGCCTTCGACTGGGCCGTACTCAAGGGCCGCAGCAACTACGTGTGCATGCAGCGGGTGCGCGAAGTCCAAGGTGCCGATAAGGGCCAGCTCGAGTTGGAAGAGTTCGCCGCCACCACCAAGGTGGAAATCAATCGACTCGCGACGTGGTCGGGCACCACCGACACGGGCGACCAGGCATCGCTCGACTGGGCGCCCAGCGACAAGGCGTGGCAAGCAGTCAGCGTCGGCAGCGATGAATGCCCCGGCGCGACACGTTGCCCGATGGGGTCTGTGTGCTTCGCAGAGATGGCGCGCGCCAAGGCGTCGGTTGCCGACGTAGTGGTCGTGAACATGCACCTCTACGGGCTGCACGTCGGCAGCGGCGGGATGCTGTTACCCGAGCACGACGTGGTCGTGATGGACGAGGCGCACCAGCTGGAAGACATCATGAGCGACACCGTTGGCGTGCAGGTCGCGGGCGGCCGGTTCAGCACACTCACGGTCGCATTGAAGCGAATCATCGACGACCCGAAGTTGGTCGGGGGTGTTGCGGAATCGTCGCTGCTCGTGCGCGATGCACTCGTGCCGTTCCTCGGTCAGCGGCTGCCGCGACCGTTCCCCGAGCCCGTCCAGACAATGCTTGTCGAGGTTCGCGGTCGCGTGCAGAAGGCGCTCACTGCGTTGGCGGCGATTGATTCGAACGTCGAGGACGCGAAGGCGCGCAAGATGCGCGCGCAGCAGCTGGCGACCCGTCTGCAGGACAGCATCGACCTTGCCCTCGACAACCGGGATGGCTTCGTGGCGTTCGTCAGCGGCGGCCCCGAGTACCCGAAGTTGGAGATTGCGCCACTGGAAGTCGGTGGCGTTTTGTTCAACGGCATCTGGTCACAGCGCACAGCGATCCTGGCCAGCGCAACCATTCCGGCATCGCTCGGCGCACGCGTCGGTCTACCGCCAAGCGGGTTCAACGAGATCGACGTCGGCAGCCCCTTCGACTACGAGCACAACGCGATGCTGTACTGCGCGATTCACATGCCCGCCCCGAACTCACCCGCATTCGGGCCTGCCGTGCACGAGGAACTGGCCGCGTTGATCACCGCCGCCGGCGGCCGCACGTTGGCGCTGTTCACCAGTTGGAAAGCAATGGACGCCGCCGCGGAAGCCGTGCGTTTGAAAGTGGGCGTGCCAATCCTGACGCAGCGCGACCTACCCAAGACAGCTCTCGTCAAGGCG
>JANOYI010000415.1:0-2922 GCA_031428795.1 Ilumatobacteraceae bacterium
CAGCAAGCTCAGTGCCAACTGCCCATTGTCATTGGGGTGCAGGTCGTCGCTGCGCAGAACCGTTTGGTCCGGAGCGGACGCCATGGAGAACCAATCGGCAATGGCGGCGTTACCGCGATCCGCGATCCGTTGGGCGAGCACGGTGTTGAACAGAATGGTGTCGTCCAAGTACTGCTCGCGATAGGTGTTGACCCACACCAACGGCTGTTCGGGCAGCATGTCCAGAATCATGTCAATCAGTCCGCCGTACTCGTCTTCGCCGGAGTAGCTGCCCACGTCGTTCGTGCCGAGCTCTATCACCCACGCGTCGGGGCTCAGCCCTTCACCGATCAGCCCGTAGACGGTGCCGACGCCACTGAGCGGGGCAGTGCCTTTCCCGTTCCCGACCGCGATACGCCGACTGTTCTTACCCTCGATCCGCAGGTCCTCGACGCCGGCATCCGTCAGCGTTGAGGTCAAGGCTTCCAGACTGCCTTCCGTGATGGAATCGCCGACCATTGCCACCGACGTGATGGCCTCCCGTGGCGCAACGATCGTGCCGCCAGGCACGCGAAGCACTGGAGGCGCAGCGTTGCCGGCGGTGCCTGACCCAGTGGATCTGGTGGACCTGGAAGACGAACAACCGGCAACAACGAGCGCGCCGAAGGCCAGGAACGCTCGTCGGTTGAAGGTGCTCACACGGTCATCGTAGGTTGGCAGCGTCGCCAGTTTCCGGCAGCACGTCGGCCGCTGGCGCCACAGCGGGAGCCTGACCCAGCGCCTGTTCCAGCCGACGCAGCGAGTACTCGGGCAGCGTGGTGTGCACCAGCCGGGCGAAGGGGAAGCGCTCTAGCTCGGTGGCCAACGCACCGACGTCGAGGTTCTCCAACAGCAGGACGACGGTGGTGGTGCCGGGCTGTACGGACTCGCGGAACCACTGCACCCACTCGTCGGGCACGCCAAGGTCAATGGCTTTCGCCGCACCAGCACCGATGCCCGCGCCAACTGCACCGCCGACCAGCCAGCCGACCGGGCCGCCGAACATGAGGCCCAGCAGGCCGCACCACACACCACTGGAGAGCGCAGTTCGACCGGGCTGCGGGTCGATGGTTTCACGCACTGCAGAGTTGCCAGCGGAGTCCTTGGACACGATGACGGCATCGCGAAGCTTCAGCGACCCTTTGATGGCGAGCCCGGTGGCGGCGGTGAGAAACTCCTGCGCACGCATCGCGTCAGGAAGCGACACCCCCACCAGAAATTGGTCGGGCTTGTCGTTGGTACCGGGCATGTCGCTCATGCCAGCACGGTACCCCCGGCACAGCGCATCGAAACCGCACCATCTGCCATATGTGATACCATACGTTCGTGCACAAGACGACGATCTACCTCCCTGACGAGCTGAAGGAGTCGTTGTCCCACCTTGCGCGAGCGACGGGTTCGTCAGAGGCTGAGATCATTCGCGAAGCAATTCGCGCTCGCGTTCGCCCGCCGCGGCCACGTGCGGCCATCTTTTCATCAACGGAGTTGACCGCTGCCGACTGCGACCACGCCCTTGCTGGGTTCGGGGAGCGATGAACACACCGGTCATATGTGACACCAGCGGCCTCCTGGCGTATTTCAATGGTCGCGACCCTGACCACGAACGCGCCCGCCGGGCAATGGCAGGCCTCGGCGGAGCATTGGTCCTCTCACCATTTGTACTCGCGGAGCTCGACTACTTGATTGCAACACGCCTGGGCGTGGATGCAGAACTCGCATTGATCGACGAGGTTGCGAGTGGAGCATTCGAGCTGCCGCTCATCACTGCCTCCGACCTTCGCCGCATGCGGGAGGTGATCGGTAAGTACGCCGACCAGCAAATTGGATTGGCCGACGCCTCATTGGTGGTGCTTGCCCATCAGTACGAGACGCACCATCTCCTCACACTCGACCATCGCCACTTCGGTGTCGTGCGAGCTCTCGACGGAGCACGATTCGAACTGCTGCCAACCGGCTGATCTCTGCCCGCCGTTACGCGAAGATCGAGGCGATCGTCAACAGGCCAAAGACGATGAAGACGGCGCCGGCTACTCGTTGGACTACCTGCAGCGGGATGTGCTGCACAATCCAACTGCCAGCCGTGACGGCGAGCGCAGCGACGGTTGCCAGCGCGCACCACGCACCCAAGGCAACCGCAACTGGCGCCGAGTACCTGGTGGCGATTCCCGCAGTTGCGAGCTGAGTCAGGTCACCGAATTCGGCCAGCCCCACAACTGAGGCAGACGTCAGCGCGACACGGCGGAACGAGATATTCGTCGGCACGTCCGTGTCGTCCGTCGCTTCCTCCTTCCCACCACGAAGGAGCAGCACGCCGCCGATGAAGAACATCACCGCCACGGCCAATTTCACTGGTGTCTCTGGCAACCGCCGCAAGAGCGAGCCGATGCTGACGGCGAGTACGACGTGAACGATGAACGCACCTGACACGCCGACCCAGACGGCGAACGGGCGACGGAACTTGGTGGTGAGTACCAGCGACGCGACCATCGTCTTGTCAGGTAGTTCGGCGAGAAAGACCGTGCCAAAGGCAACGAGGAAGGCAGTGATCATCCGAGTTGCTGAATCCGTGCCGCATGACGCGCGTGGCTGTGGAGGATGTGCGGCAGGTCGGGGTGCACGATTTCGCCAGCACGCACCACGAAGCGACCATTGACGATCGTGTGCCACGCGCTCACCGGGCCGCAGCGCAGCCAGGCTTCGATGGGATCCGCCAGCGCTCCGGCGAACGACGGGCCGGTCAGCTTCCAGAGAGCAATGTCAGCCACGGCACCTGGCGCGATGACACCGATTTCGCCTTCACGTCCAAGGCAGCCGGCGCCGCCAAGTGTGGCCATCTCCAACGCCATCCGCGCAGTCCCCGCAGCGGCACCGTCGCGCAACTTGGCCAGCAACATCGCCTGCCGC
>JANOYI010000416.1:0-3614 GCA_031428795.1 Ilumatobacteraceae bacterium
CCGAGTCAGCATCGGCGTGCAGTCGATGGTGCCCTCGGTACTGGCTGCGCTCGGCCGCACCCACAACCCGGACAACGTTCGGCTGGCTGTGGCTGCCGTGCGCGAGTCGGGCATTGCGACGTTCAACCTCGACCTGATCTATGGCGGCGCTGGTGAGACGCTCGAGCAGTGGCGAGCCACGCTGGAAGCAGCGATCGCACTGGACCCGCTGCACATCTCCGCCTACGCGCTGACAGTTGAGGCTGGCACGCCGTTGGCCCTTGAGCCGGAGCGACACCCCGATGACGACGATCTGGCCGACAAGTACGAGCTGGCCGACGAGCTGCTGACTGCTGCCGGCCTGGCCAATTACGAGGTCAGCAATTGGGCGAAGCCCGGCCATGAGTGTCAGCACAATATTCTCTATTGGCTGCAAGGCAACTATGTCGGGTTCGGTAGCGCTGCGCACAGCCACCGCGACGGTCGTCGCTGGTGGAATGTGCGCACTCCCGAGCGCTACATCGCAGCCGTGGAAGGCAACGAAACCACTGAGGCAGCGGGGGAGACTCTCGATGAAGCAACGCGCCACGTGGAAGGGCTGCAATTGGCCATACGCATGCGCGATGGAGTACCCGCGACAGCGTTGGACATTGATGGGCTCGAAGGTTTGGTGGAAACCGACGGCGTACGTGTGCGACTGACACGAACCGGTCGTCTTCTCGCCAACGAAGTGTCGTTGCGGCTGCACTGACTGATACATTCAACGGTCGCTACACGGGCGTGTAGCTCAGTTGGTTAGAGCGCCACGTTGACATCGTGGAGGTCCCGGGTTCGAGTCCCGTCACGCCCACGTTCGAAGGATCCCGCCTCATGGATCGGGCTTCGCAGTGTTAGCTGGCTAGACCCATCGCCGCTTTGATGTGGTCGATCACTGGGCCATGCTCGTCTTGCGGGCTGAAGAGGATCAACTCGGCGTCCTCCTCCACGCGCACCGTGTGCCCCGGCGGCCAGAAGAACACGTCGCCCGTTGAGCAGTGCTCATTTGCAGCGTCGGCGTAGGTGACGACCACGGCACCGGAGATGACGTACCCCCAATGGGCCGCTTGGCACAGATTGTCGTGCAGCCCGACGAGCAACGGTGCAAGGTCTGCACCGGCGCCGAGCGAGAAGTATTCGGCGCCCAGCGTGCCCGACGCCGTCCCGAAGTCGGGAAGCTGTCGGGCGACTGCGCCGGGGGCGTCGATGCGAACTGGGATGTCCTGCTTTTGGATGTGCATGGAACTGGTTCCTTTCGGTTGGTGATGGGTCGATGTGCGGATCAGGCGGCGCGGCCGCTGAACGCGGCGAGCCGTTGAAGGGGAGTGGCCCCGTCAGCGGCGACGACCTCTTCCTTGAAGGTGTCGCCATCGCGCATGTCGGTGGTCAGGGCTTGGTGAGCGAAGGCAGATACGTCGTCCACGACAGAGTCGGGCACGTGGAGGCGCAGGCCCGTCGCAGTAGCGAGGTCCCAGCCGTGAACGAGACCGTCGAACGCCACGAAGCGGGCGAAGGTGGCGCCGGGCAGCGGCCCCACGGGCGTGGCGATGATGCGCTCCATCGCCCCGGGCGAACTCACTGCGTGCAGGAGCCCGTCCATGGTGTCACGCAGTTCCGATGCCGGCACCCAGCCGTAGACGAACGGCGGCTCGATCGTCGGCGGCTCCTCACCTCGGAAGAGGTACGAGAACGTGCCCCCGAGCACGATCATGTGGTTGAGCACGTCGTGCACCGAGAACTTGTCGCACGGCGTCGGCTCGGTGAGGAGTGAGTACGGGATTCGATCCACCATGTCGCACACGGCGGGCACGATGACCGACAACTGTTCGATGGGCTCCATCTGACTGGCCTCCTTGGGTGTGCGGGCCAGGTGTCCGGCTCGACATGGTTCTGTGCGTGACAACCAGTGTCACAATGGGACAATGGGCACTCCAGACGTTGAGCACGGGCCATTCGATGAGGTTCACGTGGCGATGGCCCACGCCGAGTGGGCACGGGTGCTCTCGTTGCTGGATCAGCTCGGCGACGAAGCTGGCTCCGCCATAGCGCTCGAGCTGAGGGCGCAGGCTGCATACGGCAACGGCGACCTCGAGGGGGCCGTCCTGGCCTGGGAGAACCTCCACGACCTCCTGGTGCGCGACGGCGAACCGATCGGAGCGGCCCGGGCGGCGGCAATGGCTGCGATGTATCTCCTCATCGACAGCGGGATGATGGCGCCCGTTCGCGGCTGGATCCGCCGGGCGGAGCGGCTGCTCGACGGGCAGGGTGAGACTCCGCCCGCAGCGCTTGTGGCCGCCGTGCGGACGTACGAGCGCTTGATGAGCGGCGACCTCGTCGGCGCAGAGGAACATGTCCTTCGTGCAATCGACCTGGGCACTCGGCTGGAGGTACCACCTGCCGTGGTCATTGGCCGTACCGCTCTCGCTCGCATCCGTATCCTGCGCGGCGATGTAGGGGAAGGCCTTGCACAACTTGAGGACCTTGCCCTCCTGCTCGCATCTGGCGAGGTCGATCCGCTGACCACGGGAATGATGATGTGCGAGCTGGTGTGTGCAGCGCAGGGATTGGCCTTGCACGACCGGGCCCGCGAGTGGACCAACCTGATGGACACGTGGCGACAGGGCGTGGCGTTCGGCGGGATTCACGGTCGTTGCCGCGTCCACAGGGCCGAACTACTCCGGCTGTCCGGGCCGTGCAGCGCGGCAGAGGAGGAAGCACTTGGTGCGTGCGACGACCTGCGGCCGTGGATGCGACGCGAGTTCGGTTGGCCGCTCGCCGAACTGGGCAATATCCGTCTGCGTAAAGGCGACCTCGCTGGCGCTCAGGAAGCCTTTCTTGCGGCCCATCACCACGCCTGGTCGCCGCACCCGGGGCTGGCGCTTCTGCGCCTAGCGCAGGGCAACGTCGACGAAGCACTGTCAGAAATTGCCGACGCCATCGAGAATCCGATCGACATGCCGTCGAAGGAACGCCATCCGATCGGCCAACTTCGACTGGCGCCGTTGCTCGACGCGCAGGCCGAGATTGCGTTCGTAGCATCGGATCTACCCACCGTCGAAGCTGCGGCGAGTTCACTGCGTTCGATAGCCGATCGGTTTCCTAGCCGAGCGCTCGACGCGTCCGCTGCACTCGCCGAGGCTCGGGCGAGCCTGCTCCGCGGCGACACGAAGTCGGCCATCACGGCTTGCACGACTGCGATCGTCACGTGGGCCGACATTGGGGCGCCGTACGAGATGGCGATTGCGCGGCTCGTGCTGGCGGAGGTGTACGAGCGGGCCGGGAACCCCGACCGGGCGCGAATTGAGTTGTTGGCTGCGGCCGTTTCATTCCGATCGTATGGCGCAACCCGAATGGCGGATCTTGCGGACGAACGTGTCAGCGGGAGAGTGGGAGACCGCCCGCCGCAATCGACTGCGCTCGGTCACGTTGGTACGTTCCGGTGCGAAGGCGACCTGCGTCATGTCGCGTTCGGGTCTATCGATGGTGCCGTCCGCGACCTCAAGGGCTTTCGATACATCGAGCGATTGTTGGCAGACCCCGATCGCGAGTTTCACGTCCTCGACCTGGTTGCCGTCGAACAGGGCACGTTGCCCACACGG
>JANOYI010000417.1:0-3938 GCA_031428795.1 Ilumatobacteraceae bacterium
CAGTGCAGCGCGTAGGTCGTGCTCGATTCGGTCCCACGGAACCGCGGTTCCCTGCGCCCGCGACAGGCGGAACTCGTCGACTGCCGTGCCGTCGGGTCCCGTGTACGCGTCGGCACCCACCACATCGACTCCATGCAGCGAAAGTGTTCCTGCGATCAACGCGAAGAGCCCGCTCCGATCGGTGCTGGCAATGCGCAATACCTCGAACTCATCGTCGACAATGTGTTGCAGCTGCAGCGCGCCGTCCTCATTGAGAGCGGTGACCAAATCGGAGAATCGGTTGACGTCGCTGGATGGCTCAGGCACACGGCCCCCGCCGCGCAGCAGCCGTGCCGTGCGGTCGACAAGTTCGTCAACGAGCGTTGCCTTCCACGACGACCACGCAGATGGGCCGGTGGCAAGGCTGTCGGCGCGAGTGAGGGCATCGAGCAGCTCAAGGCGACCAAGGTTCTGAACCGAATTGGCGACATTGGCTGCCGTGCGCGGGTCGGTGAGGTCGCGACGAGTCGCGGTTTCGGAGATCAGGAGATGGTGTTCGACGAGGGCGACGAGGGTCTCGACATCGTCTGCGGACCAACCCATCCGATCGGCGATTCTCACCACCAACTCCATGCCTACCTCGGTGTGGTCGCCGGGGTGACCCTTGCCGATGTCGTGCAGCAACGCGCCGCACAACAAGAGGTCGGGCCGCGATACTTCGCGCACGAACTCGTTCGCATTGGCGACCGTTTGCAGCAGGTGACGATCGACCGTGAACGTGTGGAACGCATTGCGTTGCGGCAAGCTGCGGACGTGGCGCCATTCAGGGAGGTAGCGGCTGAAGAGGTCGTAGCGCTCGAGCGCCTCGACAGCGCCGACCAAACCTTGGCCAGCACCAAGCAGGCTGACAAATGAGCGGCGCGTCCGTTCGCTCCAGGGTTCGCCGGGCTCCGCGCCGCGGCTGGCCAGGACCTGCAGCGACTGGACGCTGACGGGGATGCCGGCGTGCGCGGCGGTGGCGGCGAGGTGAAAGACGTAGGACGGTTCATCGACCTCAGCATCGGCCGCGATGTGCGCTTCACCGTCGATGACCGTCACCCCGGCACCGATGGTCGCACCCGACCGCAAGGTGCCCTTGCCGCCATGAATCATCCGCTCAATGCGGCGCCAGAACCGCTCGGTGGCCCACTCGATGGTGTGAGCCGCGCCGGACAGCTGCAGCATCAGAGAGTCCGCATCTGCGTAGCCCATCGCGTCCGCGACCTTGTCTTGGTCCTGCAGTTGCAACACGTTGGATGTACGGCCAGTCACACGGTGAAGCTCGCAGCGCGCCGCCAGCAGGAGATCGGCGGGTCCGGCGAGGTCGTCGACAGGGCCGTCGAACGCTGCAGAGACGTCGGCGCGGTCCACGGCCAGCGCCCAGCGGATCATGTCGTAATCGCGCAAGCCGCCGCGGCCGTCTTTGAGGTCGGGTTCGAGCAGTGATGCGACGTCGCCCAGCTTCGTCCAACGCTGTTGGCCAGTCTCCAGCAGCCGCTGCAGCCATGCCATCGGCTTGCGCCGCCATTGATCCAGCGCCTGCCGTTGCAGGTCGGCGACTACGTCGCGATCACCCGCCAGGCAACGAACTTTCAACACCGCAGTGGCGGTCTCGAGGTCGCCGGCAATCAGCGCCATCAGCGATTTCGAGTTGTGCGTCGCCGGACTCAACTTCAAGCCGCCGTCCCACATCGGGTACCACAGCCGCTGAGCCACCTCCGAGACGTCGCCGTCACGAGCCTTCACCGGGTGGACGAGCATCACATCGATGTCGCTGCCAGGGCACAGCACACCTCGCGCGTAGCCACCGGTGGCCATGACCGCCCAGCCTGCTGGCAGGTCTGAGGCCAAGCTGTACAGCCAGGCATCAGCCTGCTGAGAGAGACGCCGAGCAAGCGTTCGCCCGGCCAGGTCCGGGTCGCCGACGAGGTGGGTACGCATCCGTTTGATGGTGGCCGCGTCAACCGATTGCATCGCTGCAGCCTACGACGCCAGCTGAACGAGCAGCGGCCGACCCGAGCGTCGTAGAGTCGTCGACATGACCGATACTCTCGAAACCCCCGCTCAGGCCGGCCGCTGGACGGCGCAGTGGAAGGAGCTGTACGCCGAGGTGATCACCACCGGTCTGTGCACTGGGTGCGCTGGCTGCGTGGTCACCTGCCCGCACGACGTCATCGGGTATGAACACGAAGAAGGCAAGTACATCCCGTTTCATCTCGAAGAAGAATTAGGTCTCGACAACTGTGTGCACGGTGAGAAGGGTTGCACCACCTGCACCCGGGCGTGCCCCCGCTTTCGGGCGTGGGAGCCAGCCGCCGACATGCACCTGTTCGGCAAGGTGCGCGAGCCCGACGAGCTCAGCGGCATTTGGCGCCAACTACTCCTCACACGAGCCGCGAACGATGAAGAGCACACCAAGGGTCAAGACGGTGGGTTCGTGTCCGCAATGCTCAACTGGCTCCTGGACCACGACTACATCGAGGCAGCGCTCGTCAGCGGCGTCGAGGCCGACGATGCATGGAAGGCCAAGCCGGTCGTTGTCACCAATCGCGAAGAGGTACTCGCCACTGCCGGCAGCCGCTACACCTACTGCGCCAATCCACTGGCGCTGCCGGAGGCCAGGGAACGCGGCTTCAGTCGGCTGGCATTGGTCGGCATGGGTTGCCAGACGTCGTCCCCGCCCGTGATGTGGGATCGCAAGGCTGGCAAGGTGAGCAAGCCCTTCCTGTTCAACATCGGGCTGCTCTGCAGCAAGACGTTCGACGATTCCATCTTCCCCGAACTGTTCGAAGCAAAGTACGGACTGCTGAAGCAGGACATGGTGAAGATGAACATCAAGGGCGTCTTCCAGATTTGGATGAAGGACGGCTCGTACCACGAAGTCGACCTCAAGGAGTGCCATCAGTGGACGCGTCAGGGTTGCAAGAAGTGCCCCGACTTTGCCGCTGAACACTCCGACATCGCGACTGGCGGTATCGGCAAGGACAACGACTGGACGCTCACGATTGTCCGCACCGAACTGGGTGAGGAAGTCATCAATCGAATGATCGCCGACGGCACCATCATCGCCCGGCCCGCACAGGAGGACGAGATCGCCATGAAGCTGCTGCGCACGCTGTCCATCGTCAGCCGTCGCCGCTGGCCGGAGTGGGCCGACAAAGCTCCCAGCGTCGGCGTACCCCCGCCCAAGAAAAAAGTTGTCGTCGAAGCTCCAGTCGTCGAAGCTCCAGTCGTCGAGGCTCCAGTCGTCGAGGCCTGATGTGAGCGAGCCAGGTATGGATTACGGCGACTATTTGCATCTGGACGAGGTGTTGGGCGCGCAGCATTCGCTGTCGCCCGACCACAACGAGTTGCTGTTCATCGTGCAGCACCAAACCAGCGAGCTGTGGATGAAGCTGATGCTGCACGAGCTGCGCGGCGCAATCGCCAACGTTGCAGCCGACAACCTTCAGCCCGCGTTCAAGATGCTCAGCCGGGTCAGCAAGATCATGGAGCAATTGGTCCACGCGTGGGACGTGCTGGCAACGATGACCCCGCCGGAGTACACCGCGATTCGTCCGTACCTCGGCGGCAGTAGCGGGTTCCAAAGTTGGCAGTACCGCTGCATCGAGTTCGCTTGCGGCAACAAGAACGCGTCGATGCTCGAGCCGCACCGACACCGTCAGAATCGCTTCGATGAAGTGGAAGTGGCGCTGCATGTGCCGTCGCTCTACGACGAAACCTTGCGCCTGATTGCGCGACGCGGCATCGACGTGCCCGCGCATGTACTCGACCGTGACGTCACCCAGCCGTACACCACCGACCCGGGTGTTGAGGCGGCGTGGCTGCAGGTGTACCGCAACGCGGAGGCCAACTGGGACCTGTATCAACTCGGCGAGGAGCTGGTGGATCTGGAGGACGCGTTCCGTCTCTGGCGCTTC
>JANOYI010000418.1:0-4640 GCA_031428795.1 Ilumatobacteraceae bacterium
CACCTCGAGAGGCCTCAGCCATTCCTGCCGGGGTTCCAAGATGACCCAGTGGTTCGGGCATCGGTTGCCGGTCCGGGTTTGCCGACACGCCAGCAGGTCGGCTGGGTCCTCGGCGAAACTCTGGACCGAGCCGAGGCTTGAGCCTTTCGAGCAGCACCGCCAGCGACCTTTGTCGTCGAGGTGCCAGATGTGGGGACAGGTGTGCCACGTGGTGAGGGGATCAATCGCCGCGAAGCGACCGACGTCCACTGCGTCTCGATACGTGAAGTCGGCTGGGCTCGGTGGCTTCCATTCTGTGCGGTCGTCTGGCCAAAGCGGTTGATAGCTATGCATGGTGCGTGCCCCTGGTCGATCGATGGATCTCACGGGGACAAGCGTCCCAAGGCGCACAGAGGCGCTTTCGGCAACATATCGACGGTGTGCGGAACTCCACCCAGGCACCAGACCGTGGGACCGGCGGTGGCGACGACTGCTTCGTGGACGTCGTTGCCACGACGGCGTTCCTCGCGGAAGCGGTTGACGATCAGCATTCCGTAGCCGATGCGCAGGCCGATGCCCAGCACCTTCTCCCAGCGCACCTATGGACTCGACGACACCCACACCGACCGATATCGAGCCGTGGCCGCCGCATCCCAGGTGTGGCGCGACCCAGCGGCCACTGAGCTGACCGACAAGCGATGGAACCAGATCTGGCGCAACCATCTCCTCGTCGAATCGATTCGCCAACACGAGCCCTGCCTACTCGGCAGTGAGATCGTCGTCCACCACCCGCTGGACACCCGCTGCGCCTCGACGATTGAGAGCTACGCCCAATTCCTCACGAGGCCAGCCGACACATTCGGCTCGTTCACTCTGGGCCACATCGTGGACACGTGGAGGCCACTGCTGACGTCCCCGAGCCAAACCAAGTGGATCTCCGATTTTGGGGACCGCTACTTGAACCTCGGGCTCAGCAACGACGCCTGGGCCAAGAGGCAGCGGCAATAGCCGACGAGCGGCAGATTCTCAGTGGCCTGATTGCAACGACAGCAGGATCTGGTTGCCCTGGCGTTCATGAATCGCTGCGAGACCGGCCGCAACAATCTCGGCGATCGCACGAAGCGAGCCGTCGTCGATCCCACTCGTCATCGCTCCAAGTGTCGCTCGCAGCTCGTCATCTTGCTGAACCAATCTGCTGTTGATGTCTGCAACGTTGATCACGACAGCCGAACCCCGCCCTCAATCCGCGTGATCCTCAATGGCCCTCGTGGACGCAAGAGCCGTTGAAGGTCGGCCTGCGGAATCGAGATCCGTCCAGATCGTGCCTTGTCGGGTCCGAACTTGGGATTCCACAGGCACTCGCTGAACAGCTCACCGAGAAGCTCGACGGAGATCCGAGCCTGATCACGAGGGAACAACCTCTTGCTATCTCCCGGGACCCGAATGCCACCCTTCTCAATGTCGCCCGCCGTGACGGTCTGCGTTCTCAGTACTTGAGCAGGCATCAGCAGGCTCCCAGACTTCGGCGGTGCGGCCGAGTCAGTCACGGTCTCGTCGCCAAGCCCGTCGCGTTGTGCGGTCATGTCCCATCCCATCGTCGTGCCTGCGCAGCTCTCCGTCGAGAACAGCTTCGCAAAAGGGTCTGACAGAGATATCGACCAGCCCGGCGAGGCCTTGAGCCAGGGACGCTGAGCCGAACACAGGGGTCTGAGACCTATGTACGCGGGGACGAGACCAGGGACGTGGCCCAAGGACTTCGCATCGCGCCGAGCGTCACGCCCTCAGAGCAACGTCACCTTCGTGTGGTAGTCGGAGTGACGCTCGACCTCCGCCGACACATCGACGTTCTTCAGTTTTGGAGGGCACGGCGTGAAGCCCTTGAGTCCGGCCGCTTTTTGGCCGGGTTGGACAGTGGCGTACAGGTACTTCAACACCTTGTCGTTGGGCGAGTGGTAGTTGTAGACGGCATCGTCGACCCGAGCGGTCAGGCCACTCCAGTCGCCCTCGGTTCCAATGGCGGCGCCGAGGAGGTGGGTGGCCTGGACGCGTGGGCCGTCGGCCTTTGTGCCGAGAGCCTGCGCTGCTACCACCATCACCCTCGCGCCGAGGCTGTGGCCCACGAGCACATACGCGTCCGCAGTAGTGCGTGCTAGCCGACGGCGTCGTGCGCAACCTGATCGTGGAAGTCAGCGGCGGTCGCAAAGATCAAGACAAACGCGCGGTGAAGGCCCACACCGCTCGCTACTCGTGGTGCGTCGCCGTCAACAACCACGGCGGCTACGGCCGCTGGGGCTTCGTCGAAGTCGACGACATGGCCACCTTCCAAAAGGTGATGGATCTCGCCATCGACGACCTTTACGCCGACGGTCTCACCACCGGCGGGGTGGACCTGTGAACGCTGCAATTCAGCCCGTGTCGAAGGAAATGTGGAACACCTCGACGTCGTGCTCGTTGACGACCATGTACATCACGACTCCCGGCATCAGGACGCCAGTGTTGATGTACACACGTATCCCGTCGTCACTGGTCGACCTCGTCAAGCCAATGGCGTCAGCTGCCAGCCCGTCGCGCAGGCCGGGAACCTCAAGGACGAGGAAATCCGTGATCGAGGGCGTGCCATCAGCGCCACGCTCGCTGGGCAGGAGTTCTTCCAGCCGTTCGAAGAAGCTCTCGGTGAAGCGGACGGCACGGTCAGTCACGCCGTGGGAACCGTTTTGCCATCTCGTCGATCTCAGCCAAGACCTTCGAGCGGAACGGTTCGGGGACTTCGTCCCAAGAGTGGCAGGTGGCCGCAATCACGGCTTCGGCGCGTTCGTTCGGCGTCATGCGATCCATGTCTGCGGCGCTGATGAACTTGCGATCCTGCATGAATCGCAACATATCGCACAGCACGACCGATGCAACCTGCATCCTGCACGGAAGGGGCAACGCTGATGGCGACCACGAAGAAGCCGGCTGGGGCAACCCAGGTAGAGGCCATCGTGCACGGCGAGAAGCGCTCGAACATCCCCACCGCCGACGCACAGGACTTCGTCGGCGACGACGTGCAGGCCGTGCAGCAACTGCGTTGGCCGCGCGACCCCAGCCTCGACCCGCAGCTGGTGTGGAAAGGCAAGGACGCCGACGCCGATGAACTGGTGGCCGATGCGCCGCCCATCTACATCCAGGAGAAGATCGACCGCTGGTCACGAGAAATGCGACCTGATGGCGCAGCGCGGCCGACACCACATTTCGATCCTTCTCGTTGATCAATTGGTCGCCCGCGAACCGCCGGCGCGGCCCCGCCCTGTACCCGTCGGTCGCGGCTCGCACAGCACCGAAGCGGCGTTCAATGCGCTGCTCGCCAAGGTCGGCGCGGTCGATCACAAGGTTCCGGATCGCCTCCTCCATGATCTCCCGGGTGACAATCGGACGAGCCAGCAGCAGCAACGAGCTTGCAGTCAGCAAGAAGTCGCACACAGCGATCGGATACAGCACGTTTGCGTCCAGAAGCACAACGGCGCCTACCGGAGAGCGCTGGCCACTCATCGACATGCTTTGACGGACGCTGTCAGGCGTCGAAGAACCCGAAGGCTTCAGCGTCTTCGGCGAGTTCGTCGAGGGCCTTGCGCCGACGAGCAATATCGGCCCGCAGATACGTCAACGCATCTCGGCGAGCAATACGGCGATGGCCATGCACCCCGTGGGTTCTCCGATACGCGACTGCGCCAGAATCGAGCAGTCGGATGAGCGTGGGCCGAGAGACGCCGATCATCCGAGCCGCTTCCTGCGTGCTCAGCTCGTCGACCTCGCGTACCCGCATCTCTGCGATAGCGGCTTGAAACGCCTCGGCTACATCTTCGCTGAGCTCCACCTCGCTGCCGTCCGAACCGACCAGGCGCGTGCCAACGTCGATCATTGTCAACAACTGGTCGAGGTGCAGTGTCGAAGCCACGTCCCGCAAGCTACCACAATTCGAACAATTCGCACACAGTGAACGAATGTGCGTTCTCGCCGACGGTCAGCGGTTACACGCCCATGAGGGTTTTGTAGTTGCCTTCGTAGAACGCGTCGCGGGCTGGTTGGTCGATGGCTTGCTCGTCGAATGAGCGCTCGAAGTGGCCGATGGGGTCCTTGGTGCCTTCGGGGTGCGGGTAGTCGCTGGAGAACAGGTACAGCTCGGGGCTGGAGATCTTGACCAGCTCGGCCACATCTTCACCCGGGAACGGCGTCACCCGCACCTGCCGACGCACGTAGTCCGACGGCTTCATGCTCAGTTCACCCAACATCGGCTCCGTGCGTTTGAAGCTGCGCGCCGCGTAATCCATCCGAGCCATCAGCGACGGCAGCCACGATGCGCCCATCTCGATCACACCGCAACGCAGGTCCGCGAAGCGCTCGAACACGCCGTCCAACACCATCGCCGTCAGGTACGTCTCGGGCGCGTGATGCACCGACGGCAGATCCTTCGCCCGCAGGTTCTCGCCGCCACCGTGCAGGTCCGTCGGGCGCGGCCGGCCGTTGCGATGCCACGCCTTCGAGATCGCGTTGCGACCGCCGCCGATGTGCATCACGACCGGCACGCCAGCCTCTTGCACCGCGGCCCACACCGGGTCGTTGTCCACGTGACTGGGCGAGCGACCCGACGACGTCGCGTGCGTCACCCACATCGCACCACACCC
>JANOYI010000419.1:0-5093 GCA_031428795.1 Ilumatobacteraceae bacterium
AACCGACGACGAGATGGCAGTCGGGGTCAGCGACGCCACCGCCGAGCGGTTGTGTTGCGACGCCGACGAGGAAACCGTCACCCACTCCCACGACACCGGCGAAGTCATCGACGTGTCCAACCGCGGCAGCGTGATCCGCGGACGACTACGGAGGCTCGTTCAGCTACGCGACCGCACCTGCCGCGTCCCGGGCTGCGGGATGCGCGCCCGCAAAGAGATCCACCACCTCCACCACCGTGGCCGCGGCGGAACCAACGAACTCAGCAACCTGCTCCTCGTGTGCACTTACCGCCACCACCGACTGCACGAAGGCGGCTGGCGCGTCGAACGACTCGATGACGGCACGATTCAATTCACGCTCCCCAACGGAGTGGTGCTGCCTGCGGCACCACTCCGTGTCGACGGCGACTCCGAAACGGTGATCAAGTTCGCACGCGATGCCGCGGACGGCCGCTGCAAGTGGGAAGGCGACCATCTCGACCTCGACTGGACACTGATGACCCTCTTCTCCCACACCCCCTGGCACGACCCATGGCAAACCGCCTGGCGCCAACGCCAAACCGCCGGTTCAGCTGAACCGCTCCAGACGCCAACCGCATGAGTCAGCACCGGTTCAGCTGAACCGGTGCTGACCGTCGAAGGATCGTTATGGCGTGACGAGGAAGAAGGCGGTGATGCCTGGTCCGCTGTCGCCTGGAAGGGGCGTCTTGACCCGCACTGCGACCTTCCAGCACTGAGACACTGTTACTTTCAGCGTGGCCCAGCCCTCACTCAGCTGTGAGCCGTCGAACTTCAGTACCGCCTTACTGGTGTTCGACGACAGCGGGATCACCTTCTTGCCTGCGCAGCCAACAGCGTCGGCACCACCCAGGTTGGTCTTGAGAATCTCGATGCGGCGAACGTCGGTGATCTCGACGCCGTTTTCGAACACCTCGAACTTCAGTGGCACGTTTCGCCCGCCGTTGACACTGTTGACCACCGTGGCGATTCCATCGGAGCCCAACGGCTTGGTGACCTCGTCCATGTTCACCGGCGAGTAGAAACCCGAGTACCTGTACGGCCTCGCGACGGTCACTGTGAACGACTGCGACGCCGAGGTGTTGCCCGCCCCGTCGGTCGCGGTACATGTCACCGTGGTAGTGCCGATGGGGAACGTCGATCCACTTGGTGGCGTACAGGTGACTGTCGGCGCCGCAGTGACTGCATCCGTAGCGGTCGCCACAAAGGTGACCACGCTGCCTGCTCCCGATGTCGCACCGATCGTGATGTTGCTCGGCACGGTCAGAGCCGGAGCGACGGTGTCTCTGACTGTCACGCTGAACGACTGCTCGGCCGACCGGTTGCCCGACCCATCGACGGCAGTACATCTGACCGTTGTAGTGCCGAGCGCGAACGTCGATCCACTCGATGGCGTACAGGTGATAACCGGTGCCGCGGTCACCCGGTCGCTGGCCGTGGGGGCGAATGTGACCACTGCGCCGGCCGCAGTGCTGGCTTCTGCACTGATGTTGCCCGGCACCGAGAGGACCGGAGCGATTGTGTCGCGAACGGTTACCGTGAAGGACCCAGACGATTGGTTGTTGGCGTCATCGATAGCGGTGCAGTTGACCGTCGTAGTGCCGGCGGCGAACAAGCCGTCGCTCGCGGGCGAGCAGCTCACCGTCACCGTTGGGTCGACGACGTCAGTCGCCGTCACGGCGTAGGTGACGATCGCACCGCTGGGACCCACTGCCTCGACCACCGGCGTGGGCATCGCGCCGAACGCCGGTGCAGTGCCGTCGCGCACGATGACGTCGAAAGTGATGGAGCTGGTGTTGCCAGCGCTGTCGGTAGCCGAACACGAGACGGTCGTGGTGCCGAGTGCAAACGTGGTGCCGCTCGGCGGGATACACGTGGGCGTGAGGGTGCCGCTGACCGTGTCGGATGCAGCGACGGTGTACGTGACGACCGCGCCCGAGGGGCCGCTTGCCTCTTGCACGATGTTCCCGGCCGGAGTCAGCGTGAGTACCGGCTTGACAGTGTCGACCACCTTCACTTCAAAGCGTGCCGTTCCCGTATTACCCGCCCCATCGGTGGCCGAGCAGCTCACAACGGTGGTACCGATGGCGAACGTGCTCCCACTCGCCGGCGAGCAGGTGGGCACCAGGTTGGGCGTCACTGCATCGCTGGCCGTGGCAGTGAAGGCGACCGGCGCTCCCGCGGCACTGGTGGCTTCGGCTGTAACGGTGGCGGGCACACCCACCGCCGGCGCAGTCCGGTCGCCGACAGTGACCGTGAAGGTCCCGCTGCCGGTGTTGCCGCTCGAGTCCGTGGCGCTGCACGTGACGTCCGTGACGCCGAGTGCGAACTGCTGCTGTGTGCCGTCGGGCCTCACGACGGTGCCGTCGAGCTTCGTGCACACAACTGTGAGCGGGCCATCGATGGCATCGGTGCCCGTCACCGTGACGTTGACGTTGACCAGCGCGCCGGCGCCTCCGGTCGCTTCGACCCTAGTCAGTGCCTGCGGCGTGATCGTGACGATGGGTAGCCCAGTGTCTTTGATGGTTGCGTAGAAGCTGGTGGTCACCTCATTGCCCGCGACATCAGTGGCCTTCGCAGTGATGGTGCGCAGGCCCTTCGGGGCACCGGTGTTGAGAGTGCCGTTTCCGCTGCACGAGTCGGTGCCGACGGTGCCGGGGAACACCGTGAGCGCAGAGCTCGCGATGCCGGAGGTTGCGTCAGAACACGACAGGGCAACGAGGCCAGCGGTGAACGCGATGACCTCAGTCGGAAGATTGATGTCGGTCGACAGCGCGGCGCCATCGACGGTGGCTGAGACAGTGGGTGCTGTGGTGTCGACCTTCACGTTGGTGTCGAGGCTGGCGCCACTCGTAGACCGTGCGCGCACGAGGAACAGGCCGTCTTGAATGTTTGCTGCGTCCTTCAGCGGAACAGGGCCGGCATACGTCACGGGACCGACGGGGGCCGAACCGTTGCGGGTGACCGTGGACGAGAAGGTTGCACCGGATGCCCCGTAGATCTCGGCGAGCACGGGCGAGCCGACCCCGGTGGGCCCGTGCACGTACCAGCCGTTGTCACCCAACTGACCACGGATGACGGTCACCAGCGTTGGCCTGGTACCCGTGACCTTGTAGAAGCGGCCCTTGTCGGTGGCGGTGCCGACGCGGCCATCGTTGTTGACGACCTGCACGATGAACCGTGGCCCGTCGACCTCGTTGGTCTGCAGCGAGCCGACCCACTCGTTGGCAGGGCCGACGAGTTGCGTGAGTTCGATGGGAACCCAGTTGCCGCCGAGGTCGTAGAGCACGACGACCTTCCACACGCCCGACTCGAGGTCCGAGGTGGTCACCCGGAACACGATGGCCTTGTTGCCCGGCACGTCGAGCGGGGGCTCGACCTTGTCGGCCACGACGCTGTCGATCGTTGGCGGCGTGAGGTCGAGGCCGACCTCGTCAGCAGGGCCGTAGAACACGCTGGTCTGCATCGAGGTGAACGACGTCATTGTGCCGTTGGCATCGCCCTCCCCCTGGCGGTACTGGCCGGGCAGCAGGACCAGACGATCCCTGCCCCCACCGGGGCCGCCGACGTGGTTGACGGTCTGGAACACGGTGGGGAAAAACACGTCATCCGCTTCGTTGGCCGGCTCGCGCGACGCAAGGTCGACGGTGGAGCGGGCGTAGATCGGATCCGCCGACTGCGGGAGGGTGGCCGTCATGGACGTGATGAGTGCGCCGCGAGCCACCAGATCGCCATCGGCCGTGACATCGACCTGCAACCTGGGCACGATCGGGTAGCCGTTGCTCACCTGTCGGTCGGGGTTGAGCCCGTTGGCCACTGGGGCGGTGACAGCCGGGGAGATGGGATAGCCGTTGGCGTCGGTGCCACCGGTCGTGACCACAACCGAAGCCGTCTGCAAGTCCAAGTTGGCGGAGCCCGCCGATGTCGTGGTGTCGACGACGTCGGGGTTCCCCTGGACCTGGGCTGGGGTCGCGGCCAGACTGCTAGTGCGCAACAAGCCCGACTGCGCGCTTGCGGCGCCACCGAGGTCGAGCGAGTACATGGGCAGGCCGTACATCGTGGACTGGTGCACCACCTTCTCGTCGTAACCGACATAGCTACCCAGCGACGCTGCGTACTCCTGCTTGGCGGCGACAAGAGCCTGGCCGGCGGTGTAGGTGCCGATGAGACCCGAGAAGCTGGTCATCAGCTGCTCACTGAGGGCGATGGCCTCAGTGTCGCCGTAACCGAACCCGGTGTTGGCCACGAACAGCGCCGACTTGGTGGAGAGTTCATCCGCCCAATCCCGGAAGCGGAGCGTGCCGCCAGCAGTGTTGTATGTCTGCGGCACGTTGAGACCGCTGTGGCAGCCAACGCTGAAGACAAGCGCGGTGTTCAGTGACGAAATGTCATTGAGCCCGACTTGATCGGGGAAGCCGCCGAGCGTGAGGCCACCGTCGCCAGCGGCAGTCAGCAATCCCTGATGGTCGAAGTGGGCGTTGAGCGAGACGATCTGTGGATCGGCGCCGACCGGGACGAGCGCGGCGAGGAGTGCGGCGCTGTCCCACGTGTTGTTGATCAATGAGGTGTCGCTCTCGCCGAGATTCGAGGCGATCGCCGCGCCGGAGTCGAGCAGGAAGTCGTACGCCGCGACAGTCTCGGTGCCAGCATCGAGCAGACCCCTCGAACCGATGAATGCGCCGATTTGATCACCGATCTGGGCGGGGGTCTCGACGAGGCGACCGACGGCCAACTCTGGCACCAGCAGGGCGGAATCGCCGATGGTGCCAGGGTTGAAATCGCCATAGATGTTGTCGGTGAGCACACGACCGGCGGCGGCCGAACGGGCGAGAGGGTTCGAACGCCCGAACGAGTTCGCATAGTCGACCTCGTTGGAGATCTCGGTCGTATCGGCAACGCGAGCCATCGGGAGCACGTCGTCACCGCCGATGATCACCACGTACTGCAGCGGCGGCACACTCGTGCCCGATGGCAGGCCGAGTTCGATGAGCTCGTCACTGATCGATGTCGCAACGGCATTGGCCCGCGCCACCGAGCAGGGCTCGTCGATGGTCCAGTCGAAGCCGGAGTTGTAG
>JANOYI010000420.1:0-3776 GCA_031428795.1 Ilumatobacteraceae bacterium
GCCGACGTTGTTGATGACGTCGAACGGCTGGTCGCCGAGGCGGATGTCGACCCAGTCGCGCTCGGCCTTCACGTCGAGCGCGATCTCCTGGGCATCGGTGGTCAACGTGACGGCTCGGGGATCGGGACAGCTGACTCGTAAGGAGACCACCCGTGGCAACGGCCGGGCGGGGTCGATCGCGATCCGGATGGAGCCACGCGTCCCGCACCAACGGGCGATCTCCTCGTCGTAATCGGAGTTCGGAGGCTCGGGGCCGAAGAAGCCTTCATCGAACGACACACGAGAGTCATCCCGAACCCCGTCCAGGCGAACCGCAGAAACACGAACGCCCAACTCGCGGGGGTCGTTGCGATTGATGCGAGCAGCTCCCGGTGCCGAAACCTCGATACTGAGAAAGCGATCGTGTAAGAGCATCTTGGCGCTCACTGCGCCGACGTCGGGTGCCGACTGCGCTGCAGCGACCAGCGGTGCCAGCCAGCCAGGGTCGACGGTTGCGTCGTTGTTGACCAGCGCAACGTAGTCGTGGTCGCCGGGTAGGCGCATGCCCAGATTGCACCCACCCGCAAACCCGAGGTTCTTCAGCGGCTCAATCAGACGCACGTTCGGGTACTCGGCGCGAACGCGAGCGGCCACGTCGTCGAGCGAACCGTTGTCGACCAGCACGATCTCCATACGGTCCGCAGGCCAGTCCGAAGCCAGCAGTGAGTCGAGGCAATCAAGCGTCATCTGGCCACCGTCGAACGACAGCACGACGACGCGCACGAGTGGGGTGTCGGCGGTATTCATGGGCGTCCAGATGCTAACGAGCCGCGAGGGAATCAAGGAGAGACTCGCGGTCGCAGTCCTCGTCGAGCTCGATGACACTGTCGAAAAGCGAACGATGCACATATCGGCCCAACGCCGGCGAGGGAAACCGGTCCCAGCCAGCCGAGGTGGGAGCACTGGTACCGGCATGGTCCACCAGCAGCGTCACCGTCGGCGCATTTGGCAGGCTCCGCAGCGAGGCCGCGAAGGCGGTGTTGGTGCGGCCAAGCTTTGAGTCGTCGAAACGTCCTTGCAACGCAACCCGCCACGAAGGTGGCCGCACCGTCCGCTGCCGACGGGGCCCGAGGTCGGCCAGTGCATTCATTGTCGCCGTGCCGGCGTTGGCCCAAGTGAAGCGGGCGACCGCCCGTTCGCCGGCCGCCCGTAGTTCGGTCCGCAGTAGCGGATCGGTGAGAGCTCGTTCGACCGTCGCGGCGATGGACGCAATGTCGAACGGATCGAACTCCGCCCCGCTGCATGCCAGCACCTCTGGCAGCGACGAGACGTTGGACGTGATCGTGGGGCAACCACATGCAGCCGCCTCGAGCACTGGAAGGCCGAAGCCCTCCTCGGTGGAGGGCATGACCGCGAGCACAGCGACCTGGTGCAGCGCGACCATCTCATCGTCGGTCACGCCACCGGTGAAGACCACGTCGTGGGAGACGCCCGCTTCCTGCGCCCACATTCGCCATTGCGACTGCAGTGCGTCGCCAACGGCTGCCACCACCACCAGGCGGTGCTGCGAGCGGACTGCCGTCGACACCAACCCCCACGCGCGCAACATCCGCTCGGTGTTCTTGCGCGTGTCGGTGCCTGCGACAATGACGACGAGGCCACGGTCGTCGCGAGCAAGAGTGATTTTCAGTCGCTGCCACGTCTCGTCGATCGACTGCGCCGCAGGGACGAACTGGCGGTCGACGCCCGCGCCGATCATCGCAATTCTCTCGCGCGGAAACCCCAGCTCCTGGGCGGCCGTGTCGGCAGCGAATTGGGAGATGGCCAGCAGCGCATCGAGCGTGCGCGTGAGCGCCCCTCGCAGTTGTACCTGTGCGCGGGCAGCCGGGTTCTGTTGATAGATCTCGGGATAGCGCTCGGGGATCACGTCGTACATCACGGCTGCCACTGGGAGCCCCGCCTCGGTGATGATGGACGGCACCGGGTCGAGCGGAATCGGGTGCAGCATCAGCTGTGTTGCCACGAACCAGGTGCCGTCTGTCGCGAATTCGCGCACAGTGGCCGGCACCAGTTGGCGCAGCGCAAGCCCTGGAAGCGCGGCGGCAAGCAGCGACGCCTCGGCGGGTGTCTCGTACAGCGCCACAACGGGCGCATCAACCTGCTGCAATCCATCGAGCAAGCCGAGCGCGTAGCGACCGATGCCTCGACTACGAGCCGTCGGATGATCCACCGGACGAGCATCAACGAGCAGTCGTCGAACCTCAGACATCGCGACGCAAGCTGGCCACGGTGTGCTCCAACTCGCTGAGCTGTCGCTCAATAATCTGAGTTGCGCCAATGGCAATGTCGGCGTCGAGACGCAACCGTTCCGTGTACCCAACGAAGAGCGGCAGTACGCCGTCGGCGCTGGCATGAACGTCGTGGCTCAGCAACGTCAGCGTGTGGTGGATGGCCGGCACCACCGTGACGATGATGTGGTTCATCTGGTCGACGGTCTGGCGCAGCGCTGCAACCTCCGCGGGAAGTGAGGCGAATGCGCGCAATCGGCGGGGCAGCCCTGAGATCGAAGCCATACAGGGACGATAGCCGGGCCGTCTCTCGCGGCTACGCTGCCCCAGTGTCAACTGCTGCTTCCGCCCCCTCGTCGCGCGGGTTGCGAGGCCTCGTTCCGCGCAGCGTCAAGCGGCGGCTACGGCCCATGGCGCAACGTCTCGGCGTCGTTGGGCCCGTCGAGTGGTGGCAGCTTGACCACGGTCGCTCCGTGGGCCGCCTCGAAGGTTCGGGTGCAGCGTTGTGCAACATCTGTGGGTGGTCAGGTGCTGCGTTTGAAGGCGGCGCCCACAGTGAGTCGGCCATGTGCCCGCAGTGCGGGTCGGTAGCCCGCGACCGCTTCCTGCTGTGGTGCGCCGCGGAGCGCAATGCGTTGCGCAGGCGACAGCGTCTGCTCGAGACCAGCCCCCGCATGGGCCACGAGTACCGCGAGATGATGCGACGACACTTCGAGTACCGCGCCAGCGACTTCGATCTCGGTGCCCATCGGGCAGACCTTCAGATCGACCTCCAGAACATCGCGCTGCCTGACGCGTCGTTGGACCTTGTGCTCACCCCGCACGTGCTGGAGCACGTCCCGGAGACGGGTCGGGCGCTGGCCTTGGCCCCGCGACGTGCACGCCAAGTTGATTGACCAGCTATCCGCTGCCAAGGCCAGGACAATCGTCCACACTGCTTTCTTTTTCGAGCCTCAGCTCGACCGGGGTCTTGGGTACATCCGCAAGATGAAAGACGTGCTGGCAAGCCCGGCCACCATTTTGTCGGCAGACACCTCCTCTGGACAGGCCAGCACCAACGAGCAGCTTGCCAAAGTGATCGCCGAAGCCGAGGTGGCGCTGGACACGGATGCAATTCTCGCCAGCAGCATCAAAAATGCCGGCAACGTGCTGTTGCCGTCGGTCTTCACGCTGGGCGTTCCACAGGGCAAGTCTGATGCACCGCTGCCAGCCTATGCGCTTAAAAGTGCGCTGGACGAATCCCTCGGGTATTCCGTGCCTGCGAGCAAGGGGCAGCAGCCGATTGAGTCGCTTGGCGGTGCCGCAGCCGGAATCGCCCACCTCAATCAATTCCAGGACGTCGACGGTGCCATACGGCAGGAGCCGCTGCTGGTGAACTACTACGGCAAGGCGGTGCCGTCCATGGCGCTTCTCGCGGCGGTCAATAGCCTCAATCTGCTGGCGTCGGACATCAAGCTGAATTCTGGCGAATCGGTTCAACTGGGGAAATTGCGCATCAAGACTGACGAG